>JBGAOL010000106.1:0-9755 GCA_044221825.1 Gemmatimonadales bacterium | reverse complement strand
CTCATCCCACGCAAAGACGAACGCCAGCCCGTCGCGCACGAAGGTGTCGTGGATGCCGTAGAACGGCGGGATGCCGAAGGTGCCCACTGGCGTGATCGTCCCCGAGGCCGCGGCCGAGAGGTCGTAGATCACCAGCGCGGGGTTGGACGGGTTCTTCGCCGTGAAGGCGTACAACTTCCCCCCGATGGTGGCCAGCGCCCCCGTGTGGAGCGAGTTGGGACTGCTCGCGAGGAAGGTCGGGTTGGCCTTGTTGGCCAGGCTGTAGACGTAGATGCCCGCCCCGCCGCCGCCCTCGGTGGTGAACACCAGCCAGGCCCCGTCGGGCGACACCTCGATGTCGCTGATGGTCCCCACGTTCGGCACGGTGAGCGTGTTGACCAGGCTCGGCGCCCCGCTCGGCGCGAGCGCCCAGATCTTCACCGCATTTCCCTGCTGGCCCCGGAAGCCCCAGGTGCCGGTGTAGGCGTACCCGTTGGCCACCCAGAGGTCGGAGCCATAGCGCTCCGGCACATTGTTGCCCCCGGCCAGGATGCCGAAGCTGCCGGCGGCCGTGGCCGTGAAGCTGACCGTCTGGCCGGCGAGCGCGGCCACGGTGGCCTCGATGTTCACGGCCCCCGGGGCGCTCGGCAGCGTCAGGTTCATGGTGGCCTCGCCGGTCGCGGAGGTCACGCTCGTGGCGGCGGTGAGCGCGCCGCCCCCCGCGGTGATGGCCCAGTCCACGGTGATGGCGGGGACACCATTGGCGTACTGGTCCAGGACCCGGACCTTGAGCGGCTGCGGCAGGCCGGCGCCGAACCCTCCGGTCTGCCCGTTTCCGCCCCGCAGCTCCAGGGTAGCCGGCGCGCCCGGGAGGCCGGTGCTGAAGAAGGTGAGCGGCGACCCAGCATACCCCTGGGCGCTGGCGCGGACGTTTTGCGCGCCGCTCGAGAGTCCGAGCGTGGCGACCGCCTCGGCGATCCCAGCCGCATCCGTGACACTGCTGCTCGGCGCCACGCTGCCCCCGCCAAGTTGCACCGCCCAGGCGACGGTCACACCCGCCTTGGGAGCGCCGTTGACGTCGGTGACCTTCACCTGGAACGGCGCCAGCGTGGTGCCGACCAGCTGGCTCTGGCCATCCCCCGCCTCGATGGCGAGCGTGCCTGCATCGGACGGGTCGCCGCCGCCGTCTCCGCCACAGGCGGCGATGGTGGCGGCGAGGGCCAGCAGGCGGATCGAGACTCGGCTCATGGGCGCATCCCTGTGGACGTTACATCGCATGGTGATCGTGCGACTCCGCGGCGGGCGCCAGGAGCGCGCCGTAGCGGCCCATCCGGTGCCCGCGCATCCCGAGGGCCACGCGGAGCCCGCCCGCCACGGCGCGGATCGAGGTGCCGCCGTAGAGGATCGTCGGCGTGAGCACGCCTCCGTCGATGGCGCGCGCGGTGCCCACGGTGGCCTCCACGAATGGGCTCAGCGCCAGCGCCCCGCCGCCCAGGCGCCGCTCGTAGGCATAGCCCACGGTGTGGAGCGTGAAGCGGGTGGTCCCGAGGATGGAGTTCTCGAGGTGCGGGCGCACCGACCGGAAGAGGTTGAGCGTGCGCATGTCCTCCGGCCGGTCGGAGCGCTCGAAGCGGTAGTAGGGCTGGTGCGGCCCCCGGCGCCAGGCCGCCTCACCCAGCAGGCTCCGGAACACGAAGAAGCCCCACGCCTCCTCGGTGCGCGCCCACTCCAGCATGGCGTAGCCCGCGCCGCCGAGCACCGGGCGCTCCGCCCGCGCCGAGAGGTGCCACTTCCAGGCGGTGGAGCCCGCCCCCGGCCGGTGCTCGGGCGACTTGACGCTCGCGCGGGACACCGCCAGCTCCACGCCCGTCGCCGGGAGCACCGTCAGGCGCGCCGCCCAGGAATCACCGAAACGGGCCAGCCTGGGCCACTGCCCCGGATGTTCCGGCTCATCCCCGTTGAAGACGGCGCCCTCGAGCGCCACCGGGCCGGCGCGCACGCCCGCCATGATCACCGCGCGCTCGAGCAGCTGCGCCAGGTGATGGTTCACCGGATACCGGAACACCGGCCGCGTCATCGGGTCGTCGGAGCCGTACGGGACGAAGCCCTTCCCCACCCCGACCATGACCCGCGCCCCGCCGTCGAACCGGCCCAGCAGGTCGGTGCCGGTGAGCATCAGCTCGTGCGCGTAGGTGTGGGGATGGCGCCGGTCGTTGTAGCCCTCGCCCCAGCCGCCGGGGAGGAGCTCGCCGTGGCGCATGGTCTGCCCCTCGAGGTTGAGGGTGCCGCGGAACGCCAGGTGGCCACCGAGGGCGCTGGCGTCCGCCATGACCATGGGCTGCGACACCCGGGCCTCGGTCAGGCTGCCGCCGCCAGGGACGGGATCGGCATGGATCACGGCGCCGATGGCCTGCGCCCCCACGTGCACGGTCACGCTCGCCTGCCCCGCGAGGGGACCGGCGAGGCTGAGCAGGAACGGCAGCAGCCGGCTTCCAGGGATCGTGAGCACGCAGGGATGGGCTGGGGGTGAAACGGGACGCGGCCCGGCGTGCAGGGGACGCCCGGGCCGCGCGGGTGCCGCACAGGAGTTCAGCTCAGATGGCCGCCTCCGCGGCGCGCTCCTCCCGCCGGACCACCGTGGCCCAGATATAGTCGCGGTAGAGCTCCACGATCCAGTCGATGGAGATCTCCTTGGGGCACGCCTCCTCACATTCGCCATGCCAGGTGCAGCCGCCGAATCCTTCGGCCTCCATCTGCGCTTCCATGGCCAGCACCCGGCGCCCGCGCTCCGGCTGGCCCTGGGGCAGCATCTTGAGATGCCCCACCTTGGCCGAGGTGAACAGCATGGCGGAGGCGTTGGGGCAGGCGGCCACGCAGGCGCCACAGCCGATGCAGGCCGCGGCGTCCATGGCGGCATCGGCGTCGGTCTTGGGTACCGGGATGGCGTTGCCGTCGGGGGCGCTGCCGGTGGACACCGAGATGTACCCCCCGGCCGCGACGATGCGGTCGAGGGCGCCACGGTCCACCACCAGGTCCTTGATCACCGGGAACGCGCGCGCCCGCCAGGGCTCGATGTAGATCGTGTCCCCGTCCTTGAAGCTCCGCATGTGGAGCTGGCAGGTGGCCGTGCCCTTCATGGGGCCGTGGGCCACGCCGTTGATCATCATGCCGCACGAGCCGCAGATGCCCTCGCGGCAGTCGTGGTCGAACGCGATCGGCTGCTCCCCCCGCGCGACCAGCCGCTCGTTGGTGACGTCCAGCATCTCCAGGAACGACATGTCCGGGCTGATGTCCGGCGCCTCGTACTTGACCAGCTGGCCGCTGGGGCTGCCGGCAGGCTGCCGCCAGACGTAGAGCGTCAGGTTCACTTGTAGCTCCGGGTGCTGAGCTTCACGTTCTCGAACGCGAGCGGCTCCTTGTGGAGCACGGGCGCCTTGCCCGGCCCCTGGTACTCCCACGCCGCCACGTAGGTGAAGTTGGCGTCGTCGCGCTGGGCCTCGCCGTCCGGCGTCTGGTGCTCGGTGCGGAAGTGCCCGCCGCACGACTCCTCCCGGTGCAGCGCATCGAGGCACATCAGCTCGGCGAACTCGAGGAAGTCCGCCACGCGCCCCGCCTTCTCCAGCGACTGGTTGAGTTCCGCGCCGCTGCCAGGCACGTTGACGTTCTGCCAGAATTCGGCCCGGAGCTCCGGGATCCGCTGCAGGTTGTGCCGGAGGCCCGCGGCGTTCCGCGCCATGCCGCAGTTGTCCCACATGAGCTTGCCGAGCTCGCGGTGGAAGGAATCCACCGTGCGCTTGCCCTTGACCGCGAGCAGCTGCGTGGTCCGCTCGGTGACCGCGGCCACCGTGGCGCGCACGTCGGGGTGACTCTCGTCCACCTTCGGGAGCGTGGCCTGCGCCAGGTAGTCGCCGATGGTGTACGGGATCACGAAGTAACCGTCGGCCAGGCCCTGCATCAGCGCGCTGGCGCCGAGGCGGTTGGCCCCGTGATCCGAGAAGTTGGCCTCCCCGAGCACGTGCAGGCCCGGGATGGTGCTCATCAGGTTGTAGTCCACCCAGAGTCCACCCATGGTGTAGTGGACCGCCGGGAAGATGCGCATCGGGACCTTGTACGGATTCTCGTCCGTGATGCGCTCGTACATCTGGAACAGGTTGCCGTAGCGCTCCGCGATCTTGGCCTCGCCCACGCGCTGGATGGCGCTGCCGAAGTCGAGGTAGACGCCGAGCCCGTTGGGACCCACGCCGCGCCCCTCGTCACAGACCTCCTTGGCCGCGCGGCTGGCGATGTCGCGGGGGCAGAGGTTGCCGAAGCTCGGGTACTTGCGCTCCAGGTAGTAGTCCCGCTCATCCTCGGGGATGGCGTGGGGCGGGCGATTGTCCCCCTGCTTCTTCGGGACCCACACCCGCCCGTCATTGCGGAGCGACTCCGACATCAGCGTGAGCTTGGACTGGTGGTCCCCGCTCACCGGGATGCAGGTGGGATGGATCTGGGTGTAGCAGGGATTGCCGAACGCGGCGCCGCGCCGGTGGGCGCGCCAGGTGGCGGTGACGTTGCAGCCCTTGGCGTTGGTGGAAAGGTAGAAGACGTTGCCATACCCGCCCGTGGCCAGGATCACCGCGTCGGCCAGGTGGGTCTCGATGGCGCCCGTCACCATGTTGCGGGTGACGATGCCGCGCGCCACGCCGTCCACCACGATGAGGTCCAGCATCTCGGTGCGGGTGTGCATCCGCACCGTCCCCGCCGCCACCTGCCGCTCGAGCGCCTGGTAGCAGCCCAGCAGCAGCTGCTGCCCCGTCTGGCCCCGGGCGTAGAAGGTCCGGCTCACCTGCGCGCCGCCGAAGGAGCGGTTGGCCAGCAGCCCACCGTACTCCCGCGCGAAGGGCACGCCCTGGGCCACGCACTGGTCGATGATGTTGACCGAGATCTGCGCCAGGCGATAGACGTTGGCCTCGCGGGCGCGGAAGTCCCCGCCCTTCACCGTGTCGTAGAACAGGCGCCAGATCGAGTCGCCGTCGTTCTGGTAGTTCTTGGCCGCGTTGATCCCGCCCTGCGCCGCGATGGAATGCGCCCGCCGCGGCGAGTCCTGGAAGCAGAAGCACTTCACGTTGTAGCCCAGCTCGCCGAGCGTGGCCGCGGCCGAGCCGCCCGCCAGCCCCGAGCCCACCACCAGCACCGAGAACTTCCGCTTGTTGGCGGGGTTCACGAGCTTCATCTCGAAGCGGTGCCGGTCCCATTTCTCCTGCAGCGGGCCGGACGGCACCTTGGACTTGAGCTCCATGGCGTCCCCTAGAGGTGCAGGTAGCCGATGACCACGGCCACCGGGATCGACGTGAACAGGGCCCACACCACGATCGCGATGATCTGCGGGATGGGCTTGTGCGCCGGCGCGTAGGGGTTCTCCACCCCGAGCGTCCGCGGGCTGCCCCACAGGCCGTGGTAGAGGTGCATGCCCAGCCCCACCATGGCCACGAAGTAGAACAGCGCCACCCACCAGATCCGGAAGCCCCGCACCACGTTGCCGTACACGTCCATCGGCATGTGGGTGGACGGCAGGATGGTGCCGGTGGTGAAGTGCAGGATGTGGAACACGATGAACGCGAGCAGCAGGAGGCCCGTCACCAGGATGTTCCGGCTGGCGAGGGTGGAGGCCTGGGGGGTGCGCTTGGCGTACCCCACCGGCCGGGCGGCACGGTTCTGCGCCGCGAGCGACATCACCGCCCACACGTGCAGCGCCACCGCGGTCAGCAGGATGATCCGCACCGGCCACACGATGCCCGGCTTGTCCTTGAGGAACGCGGCGTAGCGGTTCAGGTTGGCCGCGCTCTGGTAGATGAGCAGGTTGCCGAGCGCGTGCTGGATGATGAACAGCACCATGATCACGCCCGTCACCGCCGCGACGGCCTTCCGCCCGACGGTGGAGCGGAAATAGACGCCGAACCGCGTCATCCGTTGCCCTCCAGCACCTTCATGGTGTCGCTCACCGACTGGGCGCTCTTGTGCAGCTCGGCCCGCTCCTCCGCCGTGAGCGTCACCTCGAGGATCTGCTCCAGGCCCTGGCGGCCGAGCTTGCACGGCACGCCGCAGAACACGTTGGTCAGGCCGTACTCACCGGTGAGCCACGCCGAGCAGGGGAGGATTCGCTTCTTGTCGAGCACGATGGCCTCGGCCATCTGCACCGCGGCGGCGCTCGGCGCGTAATAGGCGGAGCCGGTCTTGAGGAAGTTGACGATCTCGGCGCCGCCGTTCCGGGTGCGGGTCACGATGGCCTCGAGCTTGTCCTTGGGCAGCAGCTGCGTCACCGGGATGCCGCTCACGGTGGTGTAGCTCACGAGCGGCACCATGGTGTCGCCGTGGCCGCCGAGCACCATGGCCTGGATGTCCTCCACCGACACGCTCATGGCTTCGGCCAGGAAGGCGCGGTAGCGCGCGGTGTCCAGCACGCCGGCCATGCCGATGACCCGCTCCCGGGGGAAGCCGCTGGCCTTCATGGCCACCGCGCACATCACGTCCAGCGGGTTGGACACCACGATGATGATGCTCTGCGGCGCCACCCGCGCGATTTCCTTGGCCACCGAGCCCACGATGCCGGCGTTGGTCTTCACGAGGTCGTCGCGGCTCATCCCCGGCTTCCGCGCGATGCCCGCCGTCACGATGAAGAGTTCCGATCCCGCCGCCGCGTCATAGCCGTTGGTGCCCACCACCCGGCTGTCGAAGCCCTCGATGGGCGCCGACTGCCACTGGTCGAGCCCCTTGCCCTGCGGCACGCCCTCGACCACGTCGACCATGACGACGGTCCGGGCCAGGTTCTTCTCGGCGACGCGCTGGGCGGCGGTGGCGCCCACGTTGCCGGCGCCGACGACGGTGATCTTGTTGAACATGTGACGGAGCCTGGTGCGGGTTGGCCTGCGACACGAACACGCCCGCCGCACTGGCTGCGGCGGGCGCCGAAACGTACTGCGGGCAACGGCTTGGAGCAATTGAGCTAGCGTCGTCCCCCGCGTCCGCGCGAGCGTCCGCGCGAGGGCCGGCGGCCCGCGCCACGCCCCCCGCCCGCCTCGCCGCCGGAGCCGCCCCCGCGCGGGCCGCGCGGCGCGTGCGGCGCCGGCATGCGCGACCGGTTGCGCGCATCCACGTCCGCCGGCTGCAGGTCCTCCGGCTCCACCTCGATGTCCCCGCCGGCCTCGGCGAAGACCAGCGGCTCCGCGCTGGTCTGCCCCAGCCGCCGCAGGCCTTCGTAGAGCACCACGCTCACCGCGTTGGCCAGGTTGAGGCTCCGCACCTGGCCCGGCATCGGGATCCGGAAGCAGCGCTCAGGATGTTTCTCCAGGATCTTGTCGGGGAGGCCGTCGGTCTCGTTCCCGAACACCAGGACGCTGTTGGCGGCGAAGGGCGCCTCGGCGAGGTCACGCTCCGCGTTGGCGGAGAAATAGAGGCAGCGCTCCCGCGCGATGGCGTCGCGGAAGCGGAACCAGTTGGGGTGCACCCAGAGGTCCACCTCCTCCCAGTAATCGATCCCGGCGCGCTTCACCGCCGCGTCGTCGAGGCTGAACCCGAGGGGTTCGATGAGGTGGAGCGGCGAGTCGGTCGCCACGCACAGCCGCGCGATGTTCCCGGTGTTGGGCGGAATCCGCGGCTCAATCAGGGCGATGTGGAGGGCCATGGGTGCAGCAGCCAGTTGAGAGGAAGCCCCGGGGCGCGGGCGCGCCGGGAGGCCAGGAGAGCGGGTGCGAGCCGGGCCGTAGCCCTCAGCCGCCCCGCGTGTGCATTTCCTTGCGCGGATCGGCGCGCAGGGTCGCGAGCTGGTACAGCGCCCCGCGCTCGGGGGCATGGGCACGTTGTTCGGCGCCGCGATCCTCGCGGGCCTGCCAGGCCGCACGCAGCAGCGCGGCGATCTCCGCGTCGCTCGCCCCGTCACGGAGCGGCGGACGCAGGTCGAGCCCGGTGTCCGCGTACAGGCAGAGCAGGAAGTGCCCGTCCGCCGTGAGCCGCGCCCGGTCGCAGGTGCGGCAGAACGGCTCCGTCGTGGAGGCGATGATCCCCACCACCGTCCCGTCGGGAAGCCGGAACCGCTCGGCGGGCGCCCAGCTGCCGGCATTGTCGGCCAGCGGTTCTGCGGGGCCGCCGTAGTGCGCCGCGAGCCGCGCCAGCATCTCCCGCCGGGGAACCACTGCGCCCCCGGTCCACTGGTTGGCGCCACCGACGTCCATGTACTCGATGAACCGCATCTCGGCGCCTTCCCGGCGCGCGAATTCCACGAGGTCCACCAGCTCGTCGTCGTTGTAGCCGCGGATCACCACCGCGTTGAGCTTGGTGCCGGTGAAGCCGGCCTCGCGCGCGGCGCGGATCCCCGCCAGCACGTCCGCGTGGCCCGGGGAGCGCGCAAAGGCCAGCATCCGCTCGGGCCGCAGCGTGTCGAGGCTGATCGTCACCCGGCGGAGCCCGGCACGCCGGAGCGCCTCCGCCTGCGGCGCGAGCAGGATCCCGTTGGTGGTGAGCGCCAGGTCCTGAAGCCCCGCATGGCCCGCCAGGCGCGCCACCAGCACCGGCAGGTCCGCGCGCAGCAGCGGCTCGCCGCCCGTGAGCCGAAGCTTGTCCACCCCAAGCGCCAGGAAGATCCCGGCCAGCCGGTCCAGCTCCTCGAAGCTCAGGATGGAGCCGCGCGGCAGCCAGGTGTACTTCTCCTCCGGCATGCAGTAGCGGCAGCGCATGTTGCAGCGGTCGGTGACCGAGATGCGCAGGCTCCGGAGCGGCCGCCCGAACCGGTCGGCGATCATGCCGGCCCTCCCGCGGCACCGAGCGAGGTGGGATCCACCCACGCCACCGCGCCGTCCGCGTACGACTCCTTCTTCCAGATGGGCACCCGCCGCTTGAGCTCCTCGATCACGTAGCGGCAGGCCTCGAACGCCTCACCCCGATGCGCGGAGCCGGCCGCCACCGCCACCGCCACATCGCCGATGGCGAGCGGCCCCAGCCGGTGCTGCACGGCAATGCGTACCGGCCACCGCTGAAGCGCCTCGGCGACGATCCGCGCGGCCTCCGCCTCCGCCATGGGTTCGTAGGCGGAGTACTCGAGGGCACCAACGCCGCGGCCATCCTGGTGATCCCGCACCACACCCACGAAGGTGGCGATGCCGCCGTGGCTCGGATGACTCACCGCCGCGAGGAGGGGCGTGAGGTCGATGGGCGCGCGCGTGAGAAACGAACCCACCCCTCAGCCCCCGGCGAGCGGGGGAAGCAGGGCCACCTCATCACCCTCGACCACCGGGGTCTCGGGACGGGCGTGCACCTGATTCACCGCGGCGAGCGGGCGGGCCGGTATGCGCTCGGCGCCCGGCAGCGTGAGACGAAGGGTCTCCACGACCCGGGCCACCGTGGCCGGTGCCACCACCTCGAGCGGGACCCGCTCTGCCCCAACGAGGTCGGCGTACGTGGCGAACAGCAGCACCTGCACGGAGATACGGGTCCTGGCCGACCCGCTCACGACGTTCGACGTATCCTGCATACCCTGCAAGATAGCCCCTCTCCCCAACGAAAAGGGCGGGTCCGTGACCCGCCCCCAAGCATGCCTGAATGCCGACGCGAATCGCGCCGCCGTGGCGTCAGTCCTCGGCGTCCGCCGGCTCCGGCTCGTACGGCTCATCCGCCACGAGCGCGCGCAACTCCTTGCTGGGCTTGAAGACCGGCACCGGACGGGCCGCCACTTCCACGGGGTCCCCGGTGCGCGGGTTGCGGGCCATGCGGGTCTTGCGGCGGCGGATCTTGAACGTGCCGAACCC
>JBGAOL010000105.1:0-10870 GCA_044221825.1 Gemmatimonadales bacterium | reverse complement strand
CCGTAGCTCGGTGCGCCGAGGCCGCCCCAGATCTCGATGTGATAGCCGCGCGGGAAGTCGAGCTTCTTGTTGTCGAGCCACCACGGCATGTAGAGGTGCGCGCCGCCGACGCCGTCCTCGTTGTGCGGGACATGGTCCACCAGCTTCGGGATGAAGCCGGCCACGTCGGTGCCCGTGGTGTCGGTGAGGTACTTGCCCACCGTGCCGCTCGAGTTGGCGAGCCCCTGGGGAAACTGCGCCGACTTGCTGTTGAGGAGGATGCGGGCGCTCTCGCAGGCGCTGGCGGCCAGGACCACCACCTTGGCGTTGACACGACGCTCGGTGCGCGTGGCCTTGTCGATGTAGACGACGCCGTCGGCCTTGCCCGCCTTGTCGAGGGTCACCTCGCGCGCCATGGCGCCGGTGACGAGGGTGAGGCGGCCCGTCTCCATGGCCGGCCACACCAGCACGTTGGTGCTGGAGAAGTTGGCGTTGACGCCGCAGCCGCGGTTGCACTGGCCGCAGTAGTGGCAGGCCGCGCGGCCGTTGTGGGGCTTGGTAATGATGGACAGCCGCGACGGGATGCAGGTGATCTTGAGCTTGTCGCTGGCCTGCTTAACCATGAGCTCCCAGCAGCGCGGGCGCGGGGCGGGGAGGAAGATCCCGTCGGGGTGGTTCTCGAGCCCCTCGACGGAGCCGAAGATGCCGACGAGGCGGTCCACCTCGTCGTACCACGGCTTCACGTCGTCGTAGCCGATGGGCCAGTCGTCGCCCAGGCCGTCGCGGGACTTGCCCTTGAAGTCGTGGGGGCCGAAGCGGAGCGAGATGCGTCCCCAGTGGTTGGTGCGGCCGCCGAGCATGCGGGCGCGCCACCAGTCGAAACGGGTGCCGGGGGCCTTGGTGTACGGCTCGCCGTCCACGTTCCAGCCGCCGATGCAGGCGTCGAACTCGCCGAAGGGGCGCTCGCGCGTGGAGCTGCCGCGCCGGGGCGACTGGTGCGCCCAGGTCAGCATCTTCGAGTCTTTCGTGTTGTCCCAGGAGTCGCCCGCCTCGAGCAGGACCACACTGGCCCCGGCCTTGGTGAGCTGGTACGCGGCCATCCCGCCGCCGGCTCCGGAGCCGACGATGGCGACGTCAAAGGGCGTGTCCCGGAGCGCGAGCGCGGGCATGAGGCGTGGGTTCGGGCGGAGGTGGCGGGGACTGCGGGAAGACTGGCTGCAATCTGCTGCGGGCGCGGGGGGGGAGTCAATTGGCCGGGTTGCGCTCCGGCGCGCGGGTTCACCGCAGAGGCGCGGAGACGCGGAGGGCCGCGGAGGACCTGCGCTCGGAGCGGGGAACCCAACTCAAGGGGAGTGCAGCGAATTGAGGGTGGTCCGGCAGCACGGGCAGGGTACGCTGCTGGGCCCGAACTGGCACCCACCAATACAACGCGGAGCTCGCCTCAGGACGAGCCCCGCGTTGAAGGTTCAGTTCCTCTGCGGCCCTCCGCGTCTCCGCGCCTCTGCGGTGAACACCAGCTCGGAGCCTGCCCCCTACGGCCGCGCCCCGGTCTCGATGACGAGGTACGGCGTGTCGTCCTTGGCCACGGCGCGGAGCCAGCTGGTCAGGTCGTAGAGCTCCTCCGGTGGGTAGATCCCCCGCGCGCCCTCGAGGCGGCGCTCCAGGCGGAGGGTGCGGCCGTCCTGCTGGTAGCGCGCGATGTAGGTGCCCCACTTGCTGCGCGCCTCGACGGCCGGCGGGAGCTGCGCCTGCCAGCCGGCCGGGAGCGTCAGCGTGAAGGTGTTGGTGTTGGCCCAGACGCCGAGGATCTTCTCGGCGTCGATCGGGTAGGTGCGCTCGCCCTGGGCCTCGAGGGCGGTGGCGGCGTCGGCCATGCTCCGCATGGAGCCGAAGGGGAGCTGCAGGATGGCGGTGCGGCCGCCCGCGCCGGTGAGCCGGGCCGCGCGGCCACCGGAGAGGCGCACGGCCACGCGGGTGTCGGCGGTCAAGTCGCGGCCGTCGAAGGTCTGGAAGCTGTCGGCGGTGGCGCCGGGGTAGAGCGAGGTGACGATGCCGCGCGCCATGTCGGCGCGGCGGGTGGAGTCGAGCGGGGCGGTGAAGAGGTTCCGGAGGCCATACTGGCGGCTGCCGGTGCTCCGCTCGGTGTAGGTGCCGCTCAGGAGCCCGTCGGGCGAGAGCTCGCCGGTGAGCGCGATGGCCTGGAGGTTGTCCGCCGGCTCCACGTCCGGCAGGGTCACCTCCTCGGTGCGCCCGTCGGGGTGCACCACCAGGGCGAACTGCCCCTGGTCGCTCGGCGGCAGCTCGCCGAAGGGGGTGAGGTCGGTGGTCAGGTCGGTGAAGGTGCGGCGGCCGCCGTGCTCCACCACGGCGATGGCGTGGTCGAACTGCTCGATGGACGGCGTGGCGCGCACCACCTCGCCGCCGGCGTTGAGGAGGACCGGGAACGCGCGGTAGCCGAGCGAGGAAGCCAGCGCCACGAAGAGCGTCGCCTTGTCCTTGCAGTCGCCGTAGCCCGTGCTGAAGACCTCGGCGGGCGTCCGCGGCTGGTAGCCGCCGATGCCGAGGGAGATGGAGACGTAGCGGATGTCCTGCGCCACGTAGCGCTGCAGGCCGCGCAGGGTGTCCACGGCGGTCCGCGCGCCGGCGAGGAGCTCGGGGTAGCGGGCCTTGAGGGCGGCGGGCACGTCGTAGCGGCCCTTGGCGAGCCCCGCGTACCAGCGGCCGATGTCGGCCCAGGAGCGGGCGCCGCTCAGGATGACGGTCATCCACACGTTGTTGGAGTCGGCCGCGAACTCCTCGCTCCGGGGCTTGGGCAGGTCCTGCGCCGCCCACATGGTGACCCGGCGCCCGTTGGCCACCTTCACCACGGGGGTGATGGTGAGGTTCCGCTCCAGCAGGTGCGGCGTGAGGCTGGCGGGGAGGTCCACGATGTAGCGCGAGCGGCGCACGAAGGCGCCGGTGTGGATGCGCCAGTAGTGATGGAAGTCGCCCGCGAGGAAGGGCTTCTTCTCCTCGGTGGTATAGCTGAAGTCCACTATGACGCCCGGGGCCACGCCGGCCAGCGAGTAGCGGAGCACCTTCCGGTCGGCGTACACCGGGTTCCCCATGGTGGCGGGGACGTCCGATTCCTGCACCTGGGTCGGGGTCTCGCTGATCACCGTGCCGTCGGGGCGGACCACGCGGATCCAGTTGACCGTCAGCTTCTCGTGGCCCGGCGCGTAGGAGAACTCGTGCTCCGCCCAGGTCTCCACCGCGTCCTGCTGCAGCACCTGCACGATGGTGCGGTAGGTGCGGGTGCCGGTGCCGTCGGCCTCGTAGCGGAGGACGCCGTCGTCGAGCAGCAGCACCCAGCGCTCGCCCTGGTGCTCCGCCGGGTTCACGGCCAGGCGGTAGATGGTGTCCGCCTGCACCGAGGGGTCCCCGGCCGGGGTGATGGCCGGCGCCTGCGCCCGCGCGGCGAGCGGCAGCAGGGCGAGGGCGACGATGAGGCGGCGGATGGCGTGCGGCATGGAGGTCCCGGCAGCGGAAGACACGGCACGGACCGCGGGGCGGCCCTGCCTGATGCTACGGCCAATTCGGGTGGCGCGCTACTCGGGGGGCGGGCCGGCCCCGAGCACCTCGCGCACCTTGACCGCGATCTCCTCGATGGTCCACGGCTTCGGGATGAGGCGGATGATGCCGCGCTGGACCAGTTCGTGCTCCTCGAGGGTGCCGACGTAGCCGGTGGTGAGGAGGATGGGGAGGCCGGGGCGGGCGGCGTGGACCTGCTGGGCCAGGGTGAGCCCGTCCATGTGCGGCATGTTGAAGTCGGTGAGCAGCAGGTCGAACTCCTCGTCGTGCTCCACGATGCGGGCGACGGCCACGCGCGGGTCGGTCTCGCCTACTACGCGGTAGCCCAGGGTGGTCAGGCGGCGGGTGCCCACGCGCGCCACGCCGGGCTCGTCCTCCACGAAGAGGATCCGTTCGCCCCGGCCCTGGGGCGACTGCTCGGCGCTCGTCGTCAGCTCCGCCTGGTCCTGCTCGAGCGCGGGGAAGAGGCAGTCCACCTTGGTGCCCACGCCGAGTTCGCTCTCGAGGCGCACCACGCCCTTGTGATCGGTCATGATGCCGTGGACGATGGCGAGGCCCAGGCCCGTGCCCTCGTTGGGGCCCTTGGTGGTGAAGAAGGGCTCGAAGACGCGCTGCCGCACCGCGGGGTCGATGCCCCGGCCGGTGTCGCGCACGGTGAGGCGGACGTAGGGGCCCTCGCGCAGGTCGGGGTTGGCGCGGGCGATGCTGTCGCGCACGTAGAACGGCTCGAGGCGGATGTCGAGGTGGCCGCCGCCGGGCATGGCGTGCGCCGCGTTGGTGGCCAGGTTCATGAGCACCTGGTGCACCGAGGTGGAGTCGGCCAGCACGCGGGGGAGGGTGGGGTCGAGCGCCGCGTCGATGTGCACCGAGGCGGGCAGGGTGGCGCGCAGCAGCTTGACCGTCTGGTCCACGGGCGTCGCCAGCGAGAGGGGCTTGAGCTCGCGCACCTCGCGCCGGCTGAAGACCAGGATCTGCTGCACCAGCTGCCGTCCCCGCTCCGCGAACAGCAGCAGCTCGGCCAGGTCGGCGCGGCTGTCCTCGCTGGCGAGCTCGCCCCGCACCAGCTCGGCGTAGCCGATGATGGCGCCGAGGATGTTGTTGAAGTCGTGCGCGATGCCGCCGGCCAGGGTGCCGAGGGCCTCCAGCTTCTGCGACTCGCGCAGCTGCTCCTCGAGCTCGCGCCGCTCCTCCTCGGCCGCCTTCCGCGCGCTGATGTCCACGATGGACGACAGCACGAACATCCCCTCCGGCGTGACCACCGGCGTGAGCCCGATCTCCACCGGCACCGTGGTGCCGTCCTTCCGGAGCCCGAAGAGCTCGCGCCCCGCGCCCATGGAGCGGACCTGCGGATGATGATAGAAGCCGGCCCGGAACCCGGGGTGCTCGCCGCGCGCGGCCTCGGGCACCAGCAGCTCCACCGACTGGCCGAGGAGCTCCTCGCGCGGGTAGCCGAAGAGGCGTTCCACCTCGCGGTTGACGAGCACGATGCGGCCCGCCATGTCGATCATGAGGAGCCCGCTCGGGCTCGACTCGACGGCTGCGCGGAGGCGCTGGTCGCTGGAGCGCTGGGCGTCTTCCGCCATGCGCCTCCGGGGAGGGCTGGGGGGTGGGCGTGGAGCTGCCGGATGCTGTGATTGTACGGCGAACGGCCGGGACTGCCAGAGCCGGAATTCGGGCACCCCGCAGGGGCCCATTCCTTCCGACGCGCGGGGTTACGCCCGCTGCACAGGGGCGGGGGTGTCCTTCGGCTCCACGCGGACCGGGACCCAGAGGAGGGCGCCGAGGAGGGAGATGGCGGCGGTGGTGGCGAGCGCGGCGGGCCAGCCCAGCGCCTCAACCGTGAGGGGGACCACCACGGCCACGAGCGCGCCCACCACGTTGCCGGCGGTGTTGAGGATGCCGCAGGCGCTGGCGGCGTCCCGCCCTGCCACCACGGTCGTGGCGGCCCAGTACACCGGGTCGGTGGCCTGCTGGAAGCCGAGGCAGAGCGACAGCAACAGCACCGCCGCGAGCGGTGTCGACGCGCCGGCCACGGCGAAGATGAGGCCACCAGCCACCGCCAGGCTCACGAGCGCGGGCCAGCGGTACCCCACCTGGGGACCGCGCACCCGGGTCAGGCGGTCGGCCACGAAGCCGCCGGCCAGCGCGCCCACCGCCCCGGTGATCCAGGGCGCCGCCGCGTACCAGCCACCATCGAGCAGCGTGAAGCCGCGCGCTTCCACCAGGTAGATCACCAGCCAGTTGAAGAAGAAGTAGAAGAGGTAGTTGCTGCAGAAATAGCTGAGGGTCAGGAGCAGCACCTGCCGCTGGCGCAGCACCGCCTTCCACGCCCCCGGCGCGGGCGGGGCCACGCCCGTCTCCCCGCGCCCCGACGCGATGTAGGCGGTCTCCGACGGCGAGACCCCGGCATGCTCCACGGGCCCGTCGCGATAGCTCCACCACCACCAGAGCGCGCAGAGGAGCGCGGCCGGCGCCGTGACCAGGAACGAGCGCCGCCACCCAGCCGTGACCACCAGCCACCCGATGAGCGGCCCCGCCGCGGCCGAGCCGAAGGCGGCGGCCGCGTTGAGGAGTGCGTTGGGCAGCGCCCACGCGGACGGCGGGAACCAGAAGCGGATGGTGGTGCCGCCGATGACGGGGAAGAGCGGCGCCTGCGCCGCGCCCATCAGGAAGCGGGCCCCGGCGAGCAGGATGGTGAGGAGGAGCGGCGGCAGGAGCGCGGTGCCCGGCACCAGCGCCGGCAGCAGGTTCATCACCCCCCAGGCAAGGATGAGCCAGGTGAGCGCGCGGCGGGCGCCGATCCGGTCGCCGAGGAGGCCGCCGGGGAACTGGAACAGGCCGTAGCCCCACGCGAAGGCGCCGAGCACCACGCCGAGCTGCACCCGCGAGAGGCCGAGGTCGGTGCGCATCGCGTCGCCCGCCACCGAGAGGTTGATGCGGAGGACGTACGCGATGAAGCTCGCCACCCCGGCGAGCGCGATCATGCGCCAGCGGACGCCGCTCAGGGGGCGCTCACTGCATGTAGTTCCGCACGGGGTTGGCTTCCTGGAGCACCGGGCGGTCGAAGCGGAAGGGCGTGAGGTCGGTGGGCGTGGCGTCGGCGATCGACAGCTCGCTCAGGATGCGGCCGATCACCGACGCAAACTTGAACGCGTGCCCCGCGCCGATGGCCATGGCGATGTTGGGGTGGCCGGGCACGGTGTCGAGCACGAAGTCGCGGTCGGGGGTGAGGGTGTAGAGGCAGGTCTTGGTGTAGAGCTCGGGGCCCACGGCGCGCGGGAGGTGGGCGGTGGCCCAGTCGCGGACGCGCGCGCTGTTGTCGGGGTCCGGCGTGAAGCTCCGGGTATCGGCGGTGACCACCTTGCCGCCCGCATCCTGCGCGATCTTCGTGGCCGGCTCGCCGAAGACGGGGAAGCCGTAGTAGCAGGGATCGTCCATCCAGATCCAGACCGGGAAGCGGTCGGGCGCAAACTCCTTGAGGTGCGGCGTGGCGAAGTAGGTCACCTGCTCCTGCGTCACCTCGAGCGGCAGCGCCTGGCCGAGGTAGCCGAGAACCTGGTTGCTCCAGGGACCGGCGGCGACGGCCAGCTTGCGGCAGCGATAGGCGGTGCCGCCGGCCACCACCTCCACCTCACCGCCGATGGAGCGGACGGCGCTCACCGGGGCGTTGTCGCGCAGCGTGGCGCCGTGCTCGCGGGCGAGGCGCTGGTGCACCGCGTTGGCGCGCGCGGCCATGGCGATGCCGCCCTGCAGCTGGTAGAGGCCGTGCACGTCGTCGCCGATGGCCCACTGGGGCCAGCGGTAGCGGATCTCCGCGGCGTCGAGGTGCTCGAACGGCACGTCCTCGGCGCGGAGGCTGTCCATGTAGGGGGCCAGCGGGATGCGACTGTCGCGTGGGGCGAGGTCAAGCCCGCCGGTGACGAGCACGCACGACTCGCCCGCCTCCCGGCCCACGAGGTCCCACGACTCGTAGGCGCGCTTCGCCAGCCGCACGTAGCCCGGCGTGTGGTAGGAGAGGCGGATGATGCGGCTGTGGTCCTGCGACTCGCCGCGGACGTGCCCCAGCTCGAACTGCTCGAGGCCGAGCACGTCGCGGCCGGCGTGCCGGGCCAGCCAGCAGGCGGCGGCACTGCCGAGGCCGCCGAGGCCCAGCACGATGTACTCGAAGTCGGTGCGCATGGGGACCAAGGTGCGCCGGGATCGGCCAGCCGGCTAGGGGCGGCCGTTGCGAGGCGGGACAAATCTGTCCGCGCGCGCCGCGTTCCGGGTTGAGGCTCTTGACGCCACCGCCTTCCGGGCCGATCATGGTGGCCATATTGTGAAAACTGCTTCCACCATACGGACAGCCCGCACCACGGGCACCCAGGCCGTGGCGCGGACGTTCCTCGTGCTGCGGGCCTTCGACGACCAGCACCGCCACTGGCAGCTGAGCGCGCTGGCCCGCACCCTCGGCATGACCCGCCCCACCACGCTCCGGCTGCTCGGCGCGCTGGAGCGTGAGGGCATGGTGGAACGGACGGCGGGCGGCGAGTATCGCCTGGGCCCGGGTGCCATCCGGCTCGGCGCGCTCGCGCAGCGGGCCACCGACCTCCCCGAGGCGGCGCGGCCCGAGCTGGCGACGCTGGCCGCCGCCACCGGGGAGACGGCCAGCCTCGAGATCCTGGTGGGCACCGAGATCATGGTGCTGGCGGAGGTGCGCGGCACGCACCGCGGGGCGTGGACCGAGGTGGTGGGCGGGCGCTGGCCGGCGCATGCGGCCGCCACGGGCAAGCTGCTCCTGGCCGACGCGCGGGCGCACAATGACGGCTGGGCGGAGTTCCGCGCCGAGACGCGCGGGCGGCTGGCGCGCTTCACCACGCGCACCCCGGCCACGCTGGCGCGGCTCGAGGCGGCGCTGGACGAGGTGGAGACCCAGGGCGTGAGCGCGGCCATCGAGGAACTCGAGCCGGGCTACACGGCGGTGGCGGCGCCGGTGCGCAATCACCTCGGGCGGGTGGTGGCGGCGGTGTGCCTGGGCGGGCCATCGGTGCGACTGCCCATGCGGCGGCTCGCGACGCTGCAGCGCGAGGTGCGCGCCGCGGCGGACCGGATCTCGGCGCGGCTCGGGGCTCCCGAGGCGGCGCCGCCGCGGCGCCGGTCGGCATGAGGCGGCTCCTGCTGGTGCTGGCGCTGGCACTGCTGGCGCCGGCCCGGGGCTCGGCGCAGGGGACGCTCTTCATCGTGGGGGGCGGCAGCCAGCCGGACGCGCTGATCACCCGGTTCGTGGAGCTGGCGGGTGGGCCGGGGCAGGCGGTGATCGTGGTGGTGCCCTTCGCCAGCGGCGAGCCGCAGGCCACGGGCGACGACAAGGCGGCGCAGCTGCGCGAGTTCGGGGCGCGGGCCTTCACGCTTCCCCTCGTGGGCGAGCGGCCCGCGCCGGGCGCCGCGGCGACGCTCGACAGCGTGACCGGCGTCTGGTTCACCGGCGGTGACCAGGCGAGCCTGGTGGACGCGCTGGCCGGCACGGATGTCCTCCAGGCCATCCGCGCCCGCTTCCGGCGGGGCGCCGTCCTGGGCGGCACCTCCGCGGGGGCGGCGATCATGAGCGACTCGATGATCACCGGCAACCAGCACCGGCCCGACAGCCTGGGCTACTACGGGGATGAGTTCCCCGAGGTGGCCCGGGACGTCATTGAGGTACGGCCCGGGTTCGGCTTCCTTCCGGGCACCATCGTGGACCAGCATTTCCTGCAGCGCGAGCGGCACAACCGGCTCCTGGCCGCGGTGCTCGAGCGGCCGAGCCTGATCGGCGTGGGCATCGACGAGGGCACGGCGCTCGAGGTGGGCCGCGACGGCACCTGGCGGGTGCGCGGGGCCAGCGCCGTGAGCATCTACGACGCGCGCGGCGCCCGGGTCACCCGGCCCGGGGCGCCCGTGCTCGGGGGGCGGGGGGTGCGCCTTGCGCTCCTGCCCCCGGGCAGCAGCTTCAACCCGGTCCGCGGCGAGGCCGCGCTCGCGGGCGAATGACCGGCAGGTCCAGTTTGGCAATACCGGCAGGATCCCGTTTTTCCCCCTGTGGAGGTGTCATGCGATTTTCCTGGTCCAGTAGGCTCGCCGCGCTGGGCGTCCTGCTCGCCCTGGCCGTGGGTGCCGGGCGGGCGGAGGCCCAGACCGTGCGCGGCACGGTGTCCGACTCCGCCAGCGGCAAGCCCCTCGAGGGCGCGCTCGTGACGGTGATCGGCACCTCCAAGCGCACCGTCTCGTCGGGCAACGGGCAGTTCCTGCTCGAGAACCTCACCGCGGGCAAGATCACCCTGCGGGTGTCGATGATCGGCTACGCGCCGCAGGTGCGCGCCCTGGCGCTGCTCCCCGGCGACGAGGCCACCGCGGACTTCAAGCTGGACGTGAAGGCCGTGGAGCTCGAGGAGCTGGTGTCGGTGGGCTACGGCACGGTGACCCGCGAGAACCTCGCCACCGCGGTCAGCTCGGTGTCCTCCGAGGACATCAGCGGGCAGGCCAACGCCAGCTCGGACGCGGCGCTGCAGGGCCGCGCGCCGGGCGTGCAGGTGGTGCAGAACGCCGGCAACCCGGGCAACGCGGTGACGGTGAAGGTGCGCGGCACCGCCTCCTTCTCCGCCAGCTCGCAGCCGCTCTACGTGGTGGACGGCGTGCCGGTGGTCTCCGAGGACCTGTCGCAGATGTCCTTCGGCGGCCAGGGCATCCGGGCCATCACCGGCCTCTCGCCGGACGACATCGCCTCCATCGACGTGCTCAAGGACGCGGCGTCGGCCTCGATCTACGGCTCGCGCGGCTCCAACGGCGTGGTGCTCATCACCACCAAGCGCGGCCAGGCCGGGCGCTCGCAGGTGTCGTTCAACGCCTTCTACGGCACGCAGGCGCCGTCGAAGACGATCGACCTGCTGAACGGCACCGAGTACATGACGTACATGAACGAGGCCGCGGAGAACGACGGCTACGGGGCGGACTACTTCGGCGTGGTGGGGGTGGACGACACCATCAGCACCGACTGGCAGGACGCCATCTACCGCCGGGCGCCGATCGCGAGCGCCGAGCTCGCCGTCTCGGGCGGCACGGACCAGATCCGCTACCGCGTGGCCGGGACCTGGTTCGACCAGCAGGGCATCGCGCTCTCGTCGGGCTACCGGCGCATCGGCACCCGCGCCAACCTCGACTTCGTGGCCAGCCCCCGGCTCAACTTCTCGATCGGCCTGGCGGTGAGCGGCGAGCGCAACCAGCGCATCCAGAACGACGACAACCTCGAGGGCGTCACCACCAACGCCATCGCGGACGAGCCGCTCTACCCGGTGCGCCAGCCCAACGG
>JBGAOL010000104.1:0-11276 GCA_044221825.1 Gemmatimonadales bacterium | reverse complement strand
GTCGAGCACGCCCGACTTCTCCCAGTTCGGCGGGAATGCCGCACCGAGCCCCACGTACGGAGTCCAGCGGCCCCGCGGCAGCCGGTACTGGACCAGCAGCGTCAGTCCCACCGCCTCGAGAGAGCCGAGGCGCGGGCGCACGCCGCCGCCGGCAGCCGAATCAACTTCGCGGGACTCCGGTCGCACCAGGAACGCCAGCGAGAACCCGCGCGGCAGGGCGCGCTCCACGCCGGCCTCGAGACCGAGGCCGCTGTACACCTCGAGCCGGGCCGGGGCGGAGTGATGGGACCCGCCGGCGACCGCGCCGCGCAGGCGCAGGGTCCAGGGACCCTGTGTCTCGGCTGACTGTGAAGCGAGGGGAACCGCGGCGACAACAAGAAGGGCGAGCAGCAGCACGGCACGACACATGGCCGGGTCCGGTGAAGTCGCGTCACGCTAGCCCCACTGCCTTGAAGCAGGCGTGAATAGCCGCTGAAACCCGGAGGGTGCGTGGACACTCCGCCACCGAGCCAGCTCCGGGGAATGAGGGCCGCGCTAGCTGCCCGTCAGCTCCTCGAGCGCCGCCACCAGCGCGTGATGCGCGGCCGAGGCGGGGTCCAGGAACGCCATGTGGCTCGTGGCCCGGAGTGCCACGAGGGCGGCGGGATCGCCCGCCTGGCGGGCGGCGTCCACGTAGTCTCGGCTCTGGGTGAGCGGGACCGCGCTGTCGTCCTCGCCGTGGAGCACCACCTGCGGGACGCCGAGCGGGAGCAGCGCGCGGGGCGAGGCGTCGGGGAGCCGCGCGGCCACGTGGGCCGTGGTGCCGCCGAGGAAGGCCTCCACCGCGCCGTGACCCAGGCCGGCGGCGTGGGCCGCGGCCAGGTCGAGCAGCGGCGCCAGGCCGATGGCGCCCACCACCCGGTAGCTCCGCGGCAAGCGCCGGCTCCGCGCGGCGGCCCAGAAGGCCAGGTGCCCGCCCGCCGAGTGCCCGGCGAAGATCACGCGTGAGAGATCGACCCCGTGGTGGGCCTCGCCGAGGGCGGGGAGCGCGGTGAGGATCAGGTCCACGTCGTCGCGGGTGGCGGGCCAGGGGTGGCCGCCCTCCCCCACGCGGCGGTAGCCGAGGTTCCAGACGGCGTAGCCGCGCGCGGCAAGGTCGCCGGCAATGGCGGTGCACTGGCTCCGGTCGTACGGCATGCGCCAGAAGCCGCCGTGGAAGAGGCAGACGAGGGGGCCGCGCTCCGCGGGGAGGTGGAGGTCGCCGGCGTGGTCGGCGTCGGGGCCGTAGCTGTAGGTCCGCATGTGCCGCCTAGCCGCGCTGCACCAGCGCGAGCCGGAGCCCGAGGCCGATGAGCACCGCGCCCGTCACCCGCTCCCGCCAGCGGGCCCCAGCCGTGGAGCCGACGAGGCGGGTCCGCGCCCGGCCCGCGGCCACCGCCAGCAGGCTGTCGCCCGCGAGGCCAATGAGCGCGAAGACGAGGCCCAGGATCACGAACTGCAGGAAAACGTGGCCGCGCGCCGGCGTCACGAACTGCGGGAGGAAGGCCAGGAAGAAGAGGGCCACCTTGGGATTGAGGAGGCCGGTAATCGCCGCGCGGAGGAGCACGTGGTGCGTGGGCGCCGGCGGCGACGCCTCGGCTGCGTGTCCCTTCCCCGCCGCGCGGAACGCACTGATGCCGAGCCAGACCAGGTAGCCCGCGCCGAGCCACTTCACCACCGCGAACGCCGCCGCCGACGTGGCGAGGATGGCCGACAGCCCGAGGGCCGCAGCGAAGGTGTGAACCAGCGTGCCGAGCTCGAGGCCGAGCGCCGTCAGCACGCCGTGGCGCGTGCCGCCTTGCAGGGTGCGCGCGAGCACCAGCGCCTGCCCCGGCCCCGGCGCCACCACCAGCGCGACCGCCGCCAGCAGGTAGGTGCCGAGCGTGGCTGGCTCAAAAAGCGGCACGGTCATGGGGGCGACTCCCGGGAGGGTGTGGGAGGAGAGTCGCGGGGACCGGGGAAAGTTCCCCGGGCGGCCTTGTCAGGGCGTGTCAGCGCCCAGGGTCTGGGAGAAGAACGTCACCGCCGCTGCGGCGGCCTGACGGTGCAGCTCGGCGCGGGCGGAACCGCCACCCGCACAGAGGGCGCGGAGCACCACCGCCTTCGCGGTGCATTCCCCGAGGAGTCGTAGTGCGCCGCATCGAGAACGGTGACCTCGGCCCGTGGCAGCCGACGGGCCAGCACGGCCTCGGTTCCGGGGGCGTCTACCTGCCTGTCGCGCGTGCCGAGGAGGACACGCACCGGCAGGGTGATGCCCGCGAGTGAGGCGGAGTCCATGAGGGGCATGCCGGCCGGGGCCATCGCGAGGATGGCGCGGATGCGCGGGTCGGTGGCGGGCTGCGCGCTGCGAGCCACCGAGGCCTGGAACACCGGATCCACCCGGCTCACCGAGTCCACCTCCGCCAGCGTGAACGGCGCCTCGGGCGGGAGCGTGCAGTAGGGCGCGTCGGGATGCTCGCGGCAGGTGCGCGCGCGCCCCTCGTACGAGAACCACCCGCCCGCGAGCGCCACCACCGTGTAGCCGCCGAGCGAGAAGCCGGCGGCGCCGACGCGCGCGGTGTCGAGATGCGCGGCGAGGGCGGTATCGGCGCTCAGCTGGGTGAGGATGGCCGAGAGGTCGAGGGCACGCTCCCACGGCAGCACGAAGCCCGGCAGGCGATAGCGGTCCTCAACGGCGGTGTTCCCGTGGTGGTTGACGCCCACCACCACGAAGCCCGCCTGGACCAGCGCTTCCGCCAGCCACGAGTGCTGCGCGGCGCTGCCGCCGGTGCCGTGGGAGAGGAGGATGAGGGGGTGGCGGAGGGTGTCGGCCCAGGCCGCGTCAGGCGCGGTCCAGCCGAAGCGGAACACGCCGGCGGCCCACGGCAGCTCCACGCTGCCCGGGGCCGCCGGGTACCAGATGGTCAGGTCGAGCGGCCGCGGGCCGCGGCCGTCCCAGTCGGTGCGGGTGGTGTCCACCCACGCCAGGTGGCGACGGCCCACCGGGACCGTGCGCTCGGGGGCGCGCTCGGCGCAGCCGAGGAGCAGGAGTGCGCCGCAGACGGCCGCCGCGCCGGGGCGGATCAGTTCACCTTCTCCACGATGTACTGCTCGATCTTGCCGTCGGGCATGGTCATGGTGGTGAGCGCCAGGCCGCGGCCGCCAGCGGAGATGCGGTAGCTGCGGATCACCATGCCGCCGCGGAGCGACTCGCCCCCGCGGGTGAACGCGGTGGGGGCGCCGAGGGGGCCGAGGCTCGCGGCGTAGTCGGCCAGGACCTCGTCGGTGAAGTAGGCGTTGGCCGAGTAGGTGAGGCGGGCGCGGTCGATGCGGCCCTTGGTCAGTTCGTCGTACATGGCGCGCGCGTCGGCGAGCGCGGTGGCGCCGGCCGTGTCCGCCGGGGCGAAGAGCATGCCCGCGATCCGGCCGCCGATCCGGCTCGAAGCCCCGCCGCCGCCCGGGTAGATGTTGGTGAACACCACGATCGCCACGCGGTCCTCGGGGAAGACCTGGTTGCTGGTGGTGTAGCCCGAGACGGCGCCGGTGTGGCTCACCCGGCGGTGCTCGCCCATCTGGCTCACGTCCACGCCGAGGCCATAGCCGGTGGCGAGGCCCGAGGTGAGGAGCATGTCGGTCTGCTGGGCGCGGTACGAAGCGGGCTTGAGGATCTTCTGGTCCATGACGCCGATGTCCCAGAGGGCCAGGTCGTGCGCGGTCATGGCCAGCTGGCCGGCGGCGAAGAGCCAGCCCGGGCCTTCCTTGGGCGCCAGGCGCAGCGGGCCGAGGCCGTTCCGGAGCAGCGGGGCGGCGTCGGCGTCGGTGAGCGGGCCGGCGTCGTAGTTGGCGACGGTGCTCATGCCGAGCGGCGTGAAGATGCGCTGCTTCAGGAAGTCGAGGAATGCCATGCGCGACACCTTCTCCACGATGGCGCCGGCCAGGACGTAGTTGGTGTTGCTGTACTGCCAGCGGCTGCCGGGCTCGAAGTCGAGCGGCTTGGCGGCCCAGCGCTGCATGATCTCGCGCGCGGTGACGGGCCGCTGCATGTCCACCATGACGTAGTCCTGCGGCCAGTAGTCCTGGTAGCCGGAGGTCATGGAGAGGAGCTGGCGGATGGTCACGTCGCCGCCGCGAGTGAGGCCGGGGAGGTAGCGGGACACCGGGTCGTCGAGCTTGAGCTTCCCTTCCTCGGCCAGGAGCAGGATGGCGGTGGCCGTGAACTGCTTGCTCACCGACCCGATGGCGTAGCGCATGTGCGGCGACGCGGTGACGTCGGGGTTGATGCGCGCCGTGCCGTACGCCTGCTCGTAGGCGATCACCCCGCCCCGCACCACCGCCACCGAGGCGCTCGGCGCGCCGGTCTCGGCGAGCACGCCCCGCGCGATGCTGTCGACCTTGGCGCGCTCGGTGTCGGTGAGGACCTGGGCGCGGAGGCCGGCGGGCAGCAGCGCCAGCACCAGCAGGGCCAGCGACAACGTGCGCCGGTGGGCGGGCGCGGGACGGACCCGGGGACGGGCGGCAAGCGGCAGGACGGACATGCCTGGGGCTCCTGGAGCGGCGGGGTGAAGTGGTGCGAGAAGCGATGGAAACTAGGGGCGCGGGGGCCGTTGCGCATCGGCGCCGGGCGCTGGCCCGGGCGCGCCCCGACGCCCGGCCTCCGGTGCCGATCGCGCGAGCCTAGCGGCGCCCTGCGAGATCGTCCCGGCGGCGCTCCAGGTAGCGACGCGCTGGGCCATCGGTGGTGAGGGCGATGGCGCGGTCGTAGGCCGGCACGGCAACCTCCACCTGCCCCGACGAGGCGAGTAGGTGCGCGCGGAGCGCCCAGGCCGGCTGGAAGCGCTGCACCGCAGGCTCGGTGATGGCCTCGAGCAGGCTGAGGCCTGCTGGGGGCCCGTCTACCCGGGCCACCGCGGCCGCGTGCGCCACTCGGGCGCCCAGCGTTGGGGCCACGCCGAGAAGCGCCTCGTGGAGCGCGACCAGTGCGCGCCAGTCAGTGGTGCCCGTGACCGCACGGGCACAGTGCGCCGACTGGATGGCCGCCTCCAGCTGGTACCGGCCGATGCGGCCGAGGGCGTGCGCCCGGTGGAGGTACTGCTCGCCGCGCGCAATCAGCGTGGCGTCCCAGCGGCGCGGGTCCTGCGCGTCGAGCGGGATGAACTCCCCGTCGCTCCCCCGAGCGGGCTCCCGTGCCTGCGAGAGCGCCAGCAGGGCGGCGAGTCCAAGGACCTCTGGCTCATCGGGGAGCAGCTCCGCCAGGAGGTCGGCGAGGAACCGTGCCTCGTCCGCGAGGGTCTGGCGCGGGACGGGCCCGGCCACCAGCGGAAAGTCGATGGCGTAGGCGCCGTAGATGGCCTCGAGGACGGGCGGCAACCGCTCGCCCATCTGGGCGCGGTCGGGGACTGCGAAGGGAATTCGCGCCTCGCGGATGCGGCGCTTGGCGCGCACCAGCCGCTGGGTCATGGTGTCGGCGGGTACCACGAAGGCTTCGGCGATGCGCGCGGCGTCGAAATTCAGCACGGCCTGCAGCATGAGGGGCGTCCGTGCCGCCGGATCGATGGCCGGGTGCGCACACACGAAGAGCAGCGCCAGGCGGCGGTCGGGGATGGCGTCGGGATCGAGGTCGAGCGGGAGAACCGCGAGCTGGCCCGGGGCGGCCGACTCGAGCGGCGCGGAGAGGCGGTGGGCGGCCGAGCGGCGGGCGTCCCGGCGTCGGTTGCGGGCCACCGTCAGCAGCCACGCGGCGGGGTTCCGGGGAATCCCCGCGCCCGGCCAGGTGGCAATGGCCTGGGCGAACGCCTCCGCCAGCGCGTCCTCCGCCGCCTCGAGGTCCCCATCCCGCGCCGCAAGGATCGCGAGCAGGCGGCCATACGCCGAGCGGGCTACTTCCTCGGCGCGGGCCGCCGCCTCGGTCAATGGGCACCGCTCCAGGCGCCGTCCACCCAGCGCACGGCGGACGGCCGGATCTCCACCGTCCCCCAGTGCGCCGCCGGGCACTGCTCGGCCCATGCCAGCGCGGCATCGAGGTCCGCGACCTCGAGGACGAAGATCCCCGCAAACGCCTCCTTGGTCTCCGCGAAGGGGCCATCCTGCACCTCGAGCTTGCCCCGCTTGAGCGAGACGCTGGTGGCGCTGGCCACGGTCTGCAGCACCTCGGCCGAACGCAGTACGCCAGCGTCCTCGAGCGCGCGGGCGTAGGCCTGGAAGGCGGCCATGCCGGCCTTGATCTCCTCGGGCGCGAGCGTGGAGACAGCGGGCTGGGGATAGTGGATCAGCAGGGCGTACCGCATGGGGCCTCCCGGGTTGGATGGATCTTGTGCACGGTCAGCCCAATGACGAAAGGGGGCAGGTTGAACCGACAGGGCTGGCCCGATCGGTTCCCGCCGGCCTGAAACCCCGACTGCGCCAGTTCCCGTACGGCCGCATCCTCTCCCGGAGACCCCCGATGACTGGTGCCCTCGCCGCCTGGGCCCTCGACCTGCGCCACGCGTGGCGCGCGCTCCGTCGCACGCCGGGGTTCACGCTGCTCGCGGCCGGGATGCTGGCGCTGGCCATCGGGGTGACCACCGGGATGTTCGGGGTGGTGAACACGGTGGTGCTGCAGCCCCTGCCCTACGCCCACCCAGACCGCCTGGTGGACATCGCCGGGAGTGCGCCCGGCTCGGAGTATCCACCCGAGTTCGGGCTCGGGTCCGACTTCTACGTGCACTACAAGGACCGCGCCCGGTCGCTGGAGGACGTGGCGCTCTTCAACTCGTTCACCAACACGCTGCGCGTGGACGACCGGGTGGAACGGGTGCGGATGTCCGCCCCGACCAACTCGCTCTTCTCCACGCTGGGGGCCCTGCCGATCCTGGGCCGGCTGCCCTCCGAGGAGGACGAAAACGGCGCCATCGTGATCAGCGACGCCCTCTGGGCCACCTGGTTCGGGCGGGATTCCGCGGTGCTCGGCCGCCGGGTCTACGCCGGTGGGGACATGCGGACCATCATCGGGATCATGGGCCCCGACTTCCGCTTCCCGCAGGAAGGAACGCTGCTCTGGATCTCGGGCGAGATCCGGGAAGCGGACGTGCAGGTGGGCGGGTTCCGGAGCGGGATGATCGCCCGGCTCCGCCCGGGAGTGACGGTCGAGGCGGCAACAGCGGAACTCACCACGCTGGCGCGGGAGCTGCCGGGCCGGTTCGGGGGGCCGCCGAGTTATGCGCGGACCATCGAGAAGTTCCAGCCCCTGGTGCGGCCCCTCGGCGACCAGGTGCTCGGCAGCCTCAAGCGGCCGCTGTGGGTGCTCTTCGGCGCGACGGCGCTGGTGCTCCTGATCGCCTGCGCCAACGTGGCCAACCTCTTCCTGGTGCGGGCGGAGAGCCGGCAGCGCGACCTGGCCATCCGCCGGGCGCTGGGCGCGGGGCGGGCGCAGCTGGTGCGGCTGCAGTTCGCCGAGGCGGTGCTGGTGGCGGCGCTGGCCGGCCTTGGGGCGCTGGTGGTGGCGGCGCTGGTGTTCCCGCTCTTCCTCCGGGCGGCGCCGCCCGGCATCCCGCGGCTCGGTGACGTGCGCCTCGACGCCGCCACGCTCCTGGTCGCGCTCGGGGCGGCCACGCTCACCGCACTCGCGTGCGGGGCGGTACCCGCGCTCCGGGGGGCATCCCCCGACTTTGCGCGGCTCCGCGACAGCACCCGCGGCACCACCGCCCGCGGCACATGGAGCCGGCAGGCGCTGGTGGTGGCGCAGACGGCGCTGGCGCTGGTGCTGCTCATCGGCTCAGCCCTGCTGGTGCGGAGCTTCTGGGCGCTCCGGCACGTGGATCCCGGGTACGACACCACCGACATCTTCACCTTCCAGATCGCGCCGGACCGCCCGGCGCTGCATGACGGACCCACCTTCGCGGCGTTCGACCTGACCTTCATGGACCGACTCCGGGCGCTGCCCGGCGTCACCACCGTGGGGCTGGTGGAGAACATCCCGCTCAACGAGGGCACGGCGAGCAGCCGCTGGTTTGCCGAGGGCGGCGGGGACGAGGCGGGCACGTTGCTCGACTACACCTTCACCGCCGGCGAATACTTCCAGGCCATGGGCATCTCCATCCTCAAGGGCCGTGGCTACGAGGATGCAGAACAGCGGAGCTGGCGAGGCACGGTGGTGCTGAGCCGGAGTGCCGCGGAGCGGCTGTGGCCCGGGCAGGACCCGATCGGGCGGCAGCTGCGCGAGACGGACTGGGAGGCCCCCGCCGTGGTGGTGGGGGTGGTGGAGGACGTGATGCAGTACGGCTTCCGCGACACGCCGCAGGCGCTGGTGTACCTGCCGCTCGTGGGTCCCACGCCCGACGAGTGGCGCATCAGCTCGCCCGCCTATGTGCTCAAGACGCCGCGCGCCGAGGAGATCGCGCCGGAGGTGCTGCGACTGGTGCGGGAGGTGGCGCCGGAGGCGCCGATGTACCGGGTGTTCACTATGGCGGGGCTGGCGCGCGACTCGATGGTGCAGCTCTCGTTCACCATGCTGACGCTCGGCATTGCCGCGGCCATGGCGCTGGTGCTCGGCGCGGTGGGACTCTACGGGGTGCTGGCGTACGTGGTGGCGCAGCGCACCCGGGAGATCGGGGTGCGGATGGCTCTCGGTGCGCAGGCCGGCCAGGTGCGGCGGATGATAGTGGCGCAGGGGACCCGCGTGGTGCTGCTCGGCATCGCGATCGGCGTGGCGGTGGCGCTGGCGGCCACGCGGGCGCTGGCGAGCCTGCTCTTCGGTGTCGCGGCCCTGGACCCGCTGACCTTCGTGGCGATGGCGCTGCTGATGGTGGGCGTGGGATTCCTGGCGAGTTACCTGCCGGCGCGGCGGGCGTCCAGCGTGGATCCGGTGGAGGCCATCCGGGGGGATTAGGGTCGGCGCACCGTCCATCCCTACACCTGTAGCGGCCGCGCCCGCAGCAGGGCGTGCCGGCGCCTGCGCCGGCGAATCGTCCGTAGCGCAGCGCCAGCACCGGGAGGACGACGAGGCTCAGCAGCGTGGAGGTCACGAGTCCGCCGAGGATGACGATGGCCATCGGCCCCTCGATCTCCCGCCCCGGGTCGCCGCTGCCGAGCGCAAGCGGAAGCAGGGCCAGGCCGGTCACGGCCGCCGTCATGAGGATGGGCCCGAGCCGCTCGCTCGCCCCGCGGAGCGCGGTGGCGAGGGTCCACTCGGCGCCTTCGGCGGTGACGAGGTGGTCGTAGTGCGAGATCAGCATCACCGCGTTCCGCGTGGCAATCCCGAAGAGCGTCACGAACCCCACCAGCGACCCGAGCGACACCGTGCCCCCGGTGAGCGCGACGGCCACCACGCCACCCACCAGCGCAAACGGCAGGTTGGCCAGCACCAGCAGCAGCCGCCCCGGCTGGGCGAAGGCCAGCCAGAGCAGGAGCAGGATCACGAGGCCCGCCAGCAGGCTGTGCACCAGCAGCTCGCGCTCGGCATCGCGCTGGGCGGTGGCGGTGCCGGCGAGCTCGGCGTGGAGGCCAGCGAGGAGGGCGCCGGGAGCGCGGAGCTTCGCCTCTAGCTCGCGGGCAAAGTCCGGGACGTCCCGACCCACCACGTTGGCAGTGACCGTCTGCACCCGGCGCGCACCCTGATGCATGATCACGTAGCGGCCGTTGGACCGGCCCACCGTGGCCACGTCGCGGAGCTGAACCAGCCGACCGTCGGACGAGCGGAGCGGCAGGCGCTCCAGGTCTTCCGGGCGGCGGCGCGCGCGCTCGGCCAGGAGCACCATGATGTCCGTGCTCCGGCTCCCCTCGTACACCTGCCCGGCGCGGGCACCACGGGTGGCGGTCTCCACCTCGCGCAGCACGTCATCGGCCAGGAGGCCGTGGCAGGCCATTGCGGGTGTAACCTGGCGAGGCGCACGGTGACGTTGGTACGCCGCCGGCGGCTGGAGCACGTCGGCGCTGCCGGGGATGGAACGGAGCAGCGCCGCGGCGCGCCGTGCGCCGGTGTCGAGCGAGTCGAGGTCTGCCGAAGATCCAGAGCACCACCTGCGCGGTGGAGCCGGTGAGGGTCTCCTCGATCCGCTCGGCGAGGAAGCCGCGAATGGCCAAGTCCTCCGCCGGGGAAGCCGGCGGATGCGCGCAGGCTGTCCTCGACGTCGCTATCCTGTCGCTCGGCGCGGGCCCTCGATCTCGCTGAACACGTGCTGGTGTCCCTCCGAGAGCTCGGCGTCCGACGCTGCCCCACACCGCCAGGATCCGCGGGTCCGCATCATCGCCGCTGACCAACTTGCCGACCACTTCGACTCCTCCAGGAGCGCCGAGATCATGGCCATGTGCACCACGTAGTGCCCCTCGCGGAACTCCGGCAGGAAGGCGCTCCCGAGGAATGGGAACAGGGCCAGCGCACCGGCGCAGACCAGCACGGTGAGGGCCAGGATGGCGCGCGGATGCGGGAAGAGCCGCGCCAGCACCACCTCGAAGCCGCGCTTGAGCCGGGCCAGCACCGCCGACTCGCGGGTGCGGTGCTCCTGGCCAGCCAGCAGCAGCAGCGTCAGCGCCGGCGTCACCGTCAGCGCCACCAGCAGTGAGGCCAGCGTGGCCAGGATGTAGGCGATGCCGAGCGGCTGGAACAGCGCGCCCTGCACGCCACTCATGGTGAGCACGGGCGCAAACACCAGCGCCACCACGAAGGTGGCGTAGACGACGCTGTGCCGGACCTCGATCGACGCGTCGCGGACGATGTCCGCCACCTGGCCCAGCCCGAGCGGCGCCCCGCGGAGCCTGGCCTCCCGGAGCCGACGGGCGATGTTCTCGACGTCGATGATGGCATCGTCCACCACCTCGCCCAGGGCGATGGCGAGGCCGCCGAGCGTCAGGGTGTTGAGGCTGAAGCCGAAGCGATCGAGGACGATGAGCGCCGAGAGGAGCGACAACGGAATGGCCGTCATGGAGATGGCGGCGGCGCGCCAGTCGGCCAGGAAGAGGAGCAGCACCACCGCCACCAGCACGCCGCCGAGCAGCAGCGCGGTGACGATGTTCCGGATGGCCAGGTCAATGAACGTGGCGGGCCGGAAGATGTCGGGATGGAGTACCATGCCCTCGGCCGCGATCACCGGGGCCAGCTCCGCCAGCACCTGCTCGGCGCGGGCGGCCACGTCCTTTGTGTTGCTGCCGAGCTGGCCGCTCAGCACCACCACGATGCCCTCGCCGCCGTTGATGGTGCCGGCGCCGAAGGGGGTGGCGGGCCCGTCCCGCACCGTGGCCACGTCCTTCAGGCGGAGCATGCTGCCCGCCTCGGCGCGCACCAGGGAGCGACCGAGTTCGGCGGCGGT
>JBGAOL010000103.1:0-11104 GCA_044221825.1 Gemmatimonadales bacterium | reverse complement strand
GTCCGCCTGGCGCTGGATGACCACCACCCGCTGGTTGTCGCGCGCCACCTGGGCGCGGAGCAGGTCGAACTCCGCCTGCGTCCCCACCCGCCGGCCGAGCCGGGTCTGCTCCAGCGTGGTGTCGGCCAGGGCCAGCGTGCCCTCCGCGATGCTCACCAGCCGGTCGGCGAGCGCGGCGTTGTAGTAGGCCTGCGTCACGTCCAGCGTGAGCTGCGCCTCCTGCGTGGTCAGCGCGATCTCCGCGCTCTCCCGGCTGGCGCGCGCCGCGCCGCTCCGCCCGCGGATGCGTCCGCCCGCGAAGAGCGTCTGTGAGGCGGTGAGCCCGAGGTTGTACTGGTTCTTCTGCCCGAAGGGCAGGTTGCTGAACGCGGCGAACGGGTTGAGCCGGGTGGCGCACTCCACCGCGGCCTCGAGGCTGTCGAGGCGGGTGCCCGCCGGCTGCGTGGGATCGGCGGTGAAGCGGTTGCAGAAGTTCCGCACCGTGGTGTCCGGTGCCGAGGAGCCGCCGCGGTCGAACTGGGTGGCGAGGGTCCGGGTGTAGGTGGCGGTGCCGGTGAGCTGCGGGAAGAACTCGCTGCGGGCCTGCGCCTCCTCGCCGCGCAGGCGGCGGAGGTCCGCCCGCGCCAGGCCCACCGCCTCACTGGCGGGCAGGGCCAGGCGGAGCGCGTCGTCCAGCGACAGCGGGCGCGCGGGCGCCTGCGCGGCGAGCGGCAGGGCCAGCAGCAGGGCGGAGAGCGCGAGGCGCAACGCGGACGTCATGCGCCCTCCACGGTGGCCGGCACCGCGGCGTCCGCCCCGATGGCCGAGAGCAGGAGCCGCACGTACTCGCGCAGCACCACCTCGACCGGCGGCAGCGTGGCGTCCTCGAAGTGCTCCCGCCACATCGCATGGGTGAAGACCGAACCCATCAGCAGCCCTGCCGCCGCGTCGGCATGGAAGTCCTTGGTGGCGAGGCCCCGCTCGCGCATCCGCGTCAGGTAGGCCGAGAGCCGCGCATGCTCGCATCCCGGCTCCTCGCAGACCCCCGGGGCGATCTCGGGGTGCTCCACCAGGTCGCCCATCACCCGGCTGATCATCCCGCGCGTGCTGAACCAGTGGCGGAAGATGGTGAGCGCCCAGCCGTAGATCTCCGCCCCGGGATCCCGCGGCTCGCCGAGGACGAACTGGTTGCTCTGCTGGTGCACCCGCTGGAGGGCCGCCTTGACCAGCGCCTCCTTGGTGCCGAAGTGGCGGAACAGGGTGACTTCGTTGACGCCGGCCTCCTGGGCCACGCGGCGCGTGGTGGTGCCGCGGAAGCCGGTCTCCGCGTACACGCGGGCGGCGGCTTCCAGGATTCGGGTGGGAAGGTCTTGAGTCATGGGCGCCATGTTAGCAACCACTTGCATGATTGGCAAGTGGGTACTTGCAAGCGCCAGATCTTTGGTCGGCTATGCCGAGAGCTTGGTCAGGAGGGCCTGCAGCGCCTCGGGCGAGAACGGGCTCTCGAGCAGCTCATCCACGGGAAGCGGAGGGACGGTGGGAACCGGGACGTCCGGCGGGCTGGTGCGGAAGGCTACGATGGGCACCGGGCCGGAGGTCCGTCGGCCGCGCAGGGTGGTGACCAGGTCGCGGGCGGCCAGGCCGGGGTCCTCGCCGTTGAGGAGCACCAGGGCGGGGCTGGTGAGCGTGGCCCGTTCCATGGCCTCCCGGGGCGAGCTCGCCAGCTCCACGTCGCGGCCCAGGCGCCGGAGCTCGCGGGCCAGCATGGCGCGATGCACTGGGTTCCGTTCTACCACCAGCACGGTCTGGTGGCGGGCGGGCTCGGGCGCCCTCGCCGGCGACTCCAGCACGCGCGCCAGTTCCCGCCGGAGGTGGGCGCGACGGATCGGCCGGGCCAGCGTCCCCGCGCACCCCGGCACCTGCCCCAGTGAGTCGGCGGCCCCGAGCCCGGCGGGCAGCAGGACCAGCACGGCCGGCGCCGGCCCGGGCCCGCTGTCGAGCTGCGGGAGCAGGCTCCGGAGGCTGCCGCCCGGCAGGAGCGCGTCGAGGAGCACCACCCGCGGCGGCGCTGAGCTGCCGGTGGCATCGCACCAGCCGAGGAGGGCACCGGCATCTGCCGCCTCCTCGCACGCCACGCCGCAGCCGAGCAGCGCCCGGGCCACGGCCAGCCGGGTGGCGTCGTGGGCGCTGGCCACCACCACTCGGCAGGTGGGCAGGGTCGTGAGTTCCGGGACGGGCTGGCTGGCGGGAAGGGTGGCCGGCAGGCGGACCCGGAAGGTGGACCCCTGCCCCGGCGCGCTCTCGAAGGTGAGGGTCCCGCCCATGAGCTCCACCAGCTGCCGGGAGATCGCCAGCCCGAGTCCCGTCCCCCCGAAGCGCCGGGTGCTCGACCCGTCGCCCTGGGCGAAGGCCTGGAAGAGCCGCGCCTGCTGCTCGGGCGCGATCCCGATCCCGGTGTCCCGCACCGCCAGCGTCAGCACCACGTCCCGCTCGCTCACCCATTCGGCCGAGAGGTGAGCCACCACCTCGCCGGCGGCCGTGAATTTGACGGCGTTGCCGAGTAGGTTGAGGACCACCTGGCGCAGGCGGCCGGGGTCGGCCAGGATCGCCGCGGGGACGTCGGGCTCCACCACCACGGCGTATTCGAGGCCGCGCTCGCCGGCCCGCGGGGCGAGGAGTTCCGCGGCCTCCTCGACCACCTGGCGCGGGTCGGTGGGAACCGCCTCGATGGCGAGCTTGCCCGCCTCGATCCGCGAGAAGTCGAGGATGTCGTTGAGGGTGGCGAGGAGGCCCTGGCCGCTGCTGCGGATGGTCTCCACGTACTCGCGCTGCTCCGTCGTGAGCGGGCTGTCGGCGAGCAGGTGTGCCATGCCGAGGACGCCATTGAGCGGGGTGCGCACCTCGTGGCTCATGGTGGCCAGGAACTCGCTCTTCATGCGGGCGGCCGAGCGGGCGTCCACCAGCGCGTCGTCGAGCTGGGCGTTGGCGTCCGCCAGCGCGCGGTTGCGGCTCTCGAGGACGGCCTCCGTTTCCACCAGCTCGTGCAGGCCGTCGTGCAGCTCGTTCATGGCCGGCCGGAACACCAGCAGGCCGAGCAGCAGCACCACCAGGATGGTGGCCCCGGCCATCTGGAGTTCCACCCGGTGGACTCGTTGCAGCGCCGAGGCGCTCTCCTGCGCCAGCACCAGGCTCAGGTTCTCGAGCCGGCTCAGGTAGCTGCGTTCCACGCCGAGCAGGGCGGCCACAGTGCTGGCGAGCGCCGGTGCTCCGGCCACTGCCCCCGCCTCGGCTCCGAGCGCCAGGGCCTGGAGTTGCGCCGCGCTCGCGCGGATGCTCCTCGCGTAGGGTGCGAGTTCCCGGATGGGTGAGGAGGCGCTGGCCGGGCGGGTGATGTTGGCGATGGCCACCTGGCCGGCCTGCCACAGGTCCACGGTGGCGCGGAGGTCCGCCACCCGGTCCCAGCTGCGCGGGCCGGTGCCGGCCTCGCGGGCCAGCAGCGCCACCTTGATGAGGCGGGTGGTGAGCAGGCGCTGGTCGTCCACCAGGCGGGTGGCGTGGCGGGCGCGCGCCTCGTCGGCGAGCGCCCGCTCGAGCCGGAGCGTGGCCATGATGGTGACGGCCACGAGCAGGCTCAGGGCGAAGATGAATCCAAGGTGGAGCCGCCGCACCAGTGCATCCGGTGCCCGGCGCCCCCCATCACGAGGCGAGGAGTCCTCCATGTCCCAGCTATCGGCAGGCCGTGCGACGGGCTGAACGACTGTTCACCCTGGCCTTCATCCTGTGCACCGGGATCACGGCCTGCCACCCCGCCCGGCCGGCGCGGGCCCGGCGCCCCAGCACGCCCGCGGCCGCCGTCGCGGCGCCCCCGGTGGTGCGCGGCCCCACCGTGGTGGCCTTCTGGCTCGCCGCCTCCGACACCCTGGCCGAGGGAAGCGGCGCCGACCTGCTGGACGACTTCCGGGCCTACACCCAGCTCGTGGCCCCGCTACTCGAGGAACGGGGCGTGACCCTGGCGGTGACCACGGCGGACTCGGTGATCGTGGAGCTGGCGGAAGGCCCGCGGCGGGTCATCATGCTGCCGGGGCTCGACTATCCGTTCGGCTACGTGCTGGTGGAACCGGGCTACCCCGAGAGCATCCTCACCGGCGTCTCCACCGACGACGACCTCCTCGGCGAGGTGGACTGGTACTTCGGCCTGGACGACGAGGAGGACGACCGCCCTGACGGGCGGCTGCCGCGCGGCGCGCGGCGGACGGCCTACGTGCCGAGCACCTCCCGCACCCTCGCCAGCAGCACCGCCGGCTCGAACGGCTTCTGCAGGAACGCCGTGCCGCTCGGCAGCCGGCCCAACGGCAGGATTGCCTCGTCGCTGTAGCCGGAGACGTAGAGGATCCGGAGCCCCGGCTGCCGCGCCAGCAGCTGCCGCGCCAGTTCCTGGCCGCTCATCCCCGGCATGATCACGTCCGACACCACCAGGTCGAAGGGCGCCCCGGCCCGGGCCACCGCCGCGAGCGCCTCGGGGCCGTCGGCCGCCTCGGTGATGGTGTAGCCCGCCCCCTCCAGCACCCGCCGTGTCAGGCGGCGCACCGCCTCCTCGTCCTCCACCACCAGCACCCGGCCCTGGCCCCGCGCCGCGGCGGGGCGGTCCGCCACCTCCGCCGCCTCCGGCCGGCCCTCGGCCCGGGGCAGGTAGATGCGGAAGCGGGTGCCCTCGCCGAGACTGCTGTCCACGAAGATGTAGCCGCCGCTCTGCTTCACGATGCCGTACACCGTGGCGAGGCCCAGCCCCGTGCCGTGGCCCGGCGCCTTGGTGGTGAAGAACGGCTCGAACAGGTGGCGCAGGGTGGCGTCGTCCATGCCGCTCCCCGTGTCGCGCACGGTGAGGAGCACGTAGCGGCCCGGCGGGATGATGGTCCCGGTCCCGGGCGGGGGCGTGGTGAGGGAGAGGTTCGCCGCCGCGATCTCGAGGCCGCCGCCGGTGGGCATCGCGTCGCGGGCGTTGACGCAGAGGTTCACCAGCACCTGCTCGAGCTGCCCCGGGTCCGCCTTCACCGGCCAGAGCCCCGGCTCGCTCCGGATGCGCAGGTCGATGTGCTCGCCGATGAGCCGCCGGATCAGCGAGTCGACGCCCCGGAGCAGCTGCTCCACGTCCAGCACCCGCGGCTGCAGCACCTGCCGGCGGCTGAAGGCGAGGAGCTGGCGGGTGAGGTTGGCGGCGCGCACGGCCGCGCGGCGGATCTCCTCGACGTCGCCGTGCGCCGTGGAGCCGGCGGGCAGGTCCTCGAGCAGCAGCTGGGTGGTGCCCAGGATGGCGGTGAGCAGGTTGTTGAAGTCGTGCGCGATGCCCCCGGCCAGGCGCCCCGTCGCCTCCATCTTCCGGGCCTGGCGGGCCTCCTCCTCGAGCAGCTTCCGCTCGGTGATGTCGCGCTGCAGGCCCCAGGCGCGCGCCATCCGCCCGTCCTCGATGATGCCCACCAGGTTGTTGAGGAACACCTTGGGGCGCCCCTCGCGGTCGCGCTCGTGGCTCTCGGCGTCGGTGAGGCGGTACCCGCTCGTGATGAACGCGAGCAGGTAGGCGCGGTTCTGCGGGTCGTCCGGGGGGAGGAGCTCGTGGAGCCGGCGGCCCTCGAGCTCGGCCGGGCTCGCGAAGCCGTACATCCGGGCCATCGTGGGGTTGCACTCGGCCAGCACCGCGTCCTGGAATATCCGCGCCACCTGCACCTCGGGGTCGAGCTCCACGGACAGCGGCGGGTCGATCTCGAAGCGCCAGATGCCCTCGGTGCTCTGCTCCACGAACAGCCGGTAGCGCTCCTCCGCCGCCTCGGTGCGGGCCGCCTTGGCCTTGATCTCGGTGATGTCGATGTCCACGCCGAGGAAGCCGAGGTAGCGGCCCCGGTCGTCCCAGCGGGGGATGGCGATCTGCAGCAGGTCGCGCCAGGCGCCGTCGTGGCGGCGCATGCGGAACTCGAGCGTCACGTCGCGCTGCTGCAGGGAGCTCCAGTCGTAATGCGCCCGGACCCGCTCCACGTCGTCGGGGTGCACGGCGGCGAGCCAGCCCTGCCCCTGTTCCTCCTCGAAGGTGCGTCCCACGAACTCGAGCGCGGTGCGGTTCTCGTAGATGAGGTTCCGCGCCGGGTCCTCGAGCCAGACCGGCACCGGTGTCTCCTCCGCGATGCTCCGGAACCGCGCCTCGCTCTCCACCAGCCGCTGGGTGCGCTCGTCCTCGGCGGGCGCCTCCCGCAGCCGGACCACCAGCGCGGCCACCGCAGGGTCCTGCGCCAGCTGCACCACGCTGGCCTCGAGGCGGGCCTCCTGGCCGTCCGCCCGCCGGACCTCGAGCAGGCCCACCCGGGTGCGGCCCGGATGGGCCGAGGCCCACTGCTCCAGGTCCCGGAGCTGCGGCAGGCCCGCGGGTCCGAGCAGGTCGCGGATCGGCCGGCCGAGGAGGTCCGCCGCCGCATGACCGGTGAGCGCGGTGATGCCGCCAGCCACCCAGCGAATGGCGAGCTCCCGGTCCAGGAGGAGCGCCGCCGCCGCATCGTGCTCCACCAGGCCCCGGTAGAGCGCCTCCCGCGCCCGCCCGCCCCGCAGGTGGGCACCACGCGCCTCCGCGCGGGCCAGGGCTCGCGCCAGCGCCGGCAGGCCCGCCCGGGCCGGCACCACCTCGGCCACGCCGAGCCGGAGCAGCGTCTCCTCCTCGCCTGGGCGGTCTGTTGTCAGGCGCCAGGTCACGGGGCAGGGCGCGGCGGCGGTGACCAGCGCGGCGGCCTGCGCGGGGCCGGCGGACGGGTCGTGGTGCAGGACCATGGTGGCGGTTCCGCCTGACAGGATCGGCAGGGCGGCGGCGAGGTCGCGCGCGTGCTGGATGTTCCAGCCCGGGACCTGCCCGGCGGGGAGGGCCCCGATGACGAGGAGGATTCGCGCGTCGCCCGCGCGCGGCGTGGTGGGGGGTGGATGCGGGGGCTCGGTGGTCACCCTGCAACTATCGGCGCGGGCCGGGCAATCCGCAATCACGCGCCGGGAGTGCCCGACTTAACGCCTGACCGGCCGCTCGCGATTACCGCTCCAGCGGCCGCGGCTCCAGCCGCACCGTGCCCTTGAAGGTGCGCACCTCCACCCGCGCGGTGCCGCGCCCCGTGACGAACTCCCACTCGCCCTTGTGCGCGCCCTTCTTCACCAGGGCGGGAGGCAGCAGCCGGTTGTCGAGCACGCCGCCCCAGTTGGCGATGGCCCACGTGGCCTCGAGGCCCGGGCGGAGCCGGAGGTCCACGTCGCCGCCGTGCGTCTCGGCCACGAGCCGGCCGTCGGGCAGCAGGTCGCCCTTGAAGCTGATGGCGGCGGAGGTGCTCTCCAGGCGGGCGCTCCGCACGGCGCCCTCCATGCCGATGAGCAGCGGCCCGCTCACGCTCGAGGCGTCGAGGTCCTCCACCAGCCCGCGCGCCACGATGGTGCCGGTGGCGGTGCGGAGCCGGGCGGTGCGCCCCTGCACGGCCAGCTCCACGTTGCCGTCGAGCGTCTCCAGCACCGACACCCGCGCGGTGCCGGTGACCCGCAGGCGGCCGCTCGTCGTGGTGGCGGTCACCTCGCCGCCGCCCGCCTCACAATCGAACTCGGCGCTGAGCCCCGTGAACGCCACCCGCGCCTCGCGCGGCACCGTGATCTCGAGGTCGGCCTGACCCAGGCCACGCGCCGTGGCCGGCCGCGCCAGGCCCACCCGGAGCGCGTCCCGGCTGCCCTCGAGGGTGAGCGTGCCCGCCGAGGCGTCGAGCCGGCCCCGGATGGCGATGCTGTCCCGGTCCCAGGTGCGCAGCTGCACCCGGCCGTGCGGGATCACCAGCCGCAGCGCGCCCGCCGGCGCCAGCGCGTGGCCCGCGGTCACGCTGGTCTGCGCGGCGAGCGGGGCCGCCAGGAGCGCCAGGGCAAGGAGGGTGCGCATCTCAGCTCGCCTGCCGCTTCGCTTCGGTGGCGCGCTGCAGCAGTTCCAGCCGCTGCGCGTAGCGCGCCAGCAGCATCTGCTCGAGCCCCGGGTTCCGCGGGTCGGCGCGGAGCGCCGCCTCCGCCTCGGCGATGGCCTGGTCCACCACCGAGAGGCTCCGGCCCACCACCGCCTGGGTCTCGGGCGCCAGCTGGCCGGGGTCCCGGGCCAGTGCGCGCGCCAGCTCGGTGCTGGCGGCCAGGTAGCGCGCCTGCTCCCGGGTGAAGGCCACGCTCGGGCGTGCCGGCGGCCGCAGCAGCAGGAGGACCGCCCCGCCGAGGAGTACCATGGCGATGACGGCGGCGAGGAGGAGCGGCCGCCACCGGCGCGGCGGAATGGAGCTGACGGTGACGGGGGCGCGCGGGGCCAGCCGGCCCTCGATGCCGCCCCACAGGTCCCGTCCGGGCACCAGCTCCCGGGGCAGCGCCCGCGCGTCGGCCAGGAGTCCGCCGAGCGCCTCGGCTTCGTGCCGGCAGGCCGCGCACTCGGCCAGGTGCCGCTCCACCTCGGCCAGCTCACCCGCCGGCAGGGTGCCATCCGCCCGCGCGTCGAGGCGGGCCAGGGTCTCGTCGTGGGTCATCGGCCGAGGGCCTCCCGGAGCAGCCGGCGCGCGCGGAAGAGCTGGGCCTTCGAGGTGCCCACCGCGATGCCGGTCATCTGTGCGATCTCGTCATGCTGGTAGCCTTCCACGTCGTGCAGCACGAACACCGTGCGCGCCCCCTCCGGCAGCCGGGCGATGGCCTGACCCAGGTCGCTGGCGGGAGGGGCGGGACGCTGCCCCGCCTCACGGGACGCCCCGCCATCGTCCGCCAGCTCCACGCGCGCCGAGCGCCGTCCCGCCGCCCGCCGCGCCTGCAGCACCTCGTTCACCGCCAGCCGGTGCAGCCAGGTGGAGAAGGCGCTCTCCCCGCGGAAGCTCCCCAGCCGTTCCCACGCCCGGACGAAGACGTCCTGCACGTGCTCCTCCGCCTGCTGGCGATCCCCGGCCAGCCGCAGGCACAGGGCGTAGACCCGCCCCACGTGCGCGTCATAGAGCGCACGAAAGGCGGTGGCGTCCCCGGCTTGGGCTCGCTGGATGGTCTCGTGCATGCGGAAGTGGGATGCCGAACCGGGTGCAGGGGTTTGAATGGGCGCCAGGGGAGCCCGGCCTCACTGGACCTTCATCTTTCCATCACGCCACCGGCGCTCTATTGGGACCAGCCCAAGCACCGAGGTCCTATGCGCGTCGCCGACATCATGCAGACCGAGCTCCAGGTCATCGCCGCGACCGACATCATCGAAGCCGCCGTCGCCGTGCTGGCCGACCACCACGTCTCCGGCCTCCCCGTCGTGGACGACGAGGGGCGCTTCGTGGGCGTCATCTCCAACAGCGACATCCTCGAGGCCCTCGCCGAACACACCGAGCCGGCGGAGCGGGAGCGGATCTTCACCAAGATGGAGGTGCGGGAGCTCATGACCCCCCGCCCCCAGACCATCAGCCCCGATGCCACCATCCGGGATGCCGCCCAGCGGATGCTCTACCTTGAGGTGCACCGCCTCTTTGTGGAGAGCCAGGGGCGCCTGGTGGGCGTGGTGTCCACCACCGACCTGGTCCGGACGCTGGCGGCCGCCAAGGTCTGACCGCCCAAGGTCACCGAAAAAGACTCGCTCCACTAGAGAGGGGGCGAGAGGGGGAGGAGGGTCGGCCACTTCGGTGTCCGGCCCTTCTCATTTATATGCCCTTGCCGTGGCATCCCTGCCCGAATTCCGGCCTCCCCATGCTTGACGAGAGCCAGACTGTGTCTTACTGTATCGGTACAACAATACACTTGAGGCTAGTCCAGCCGATGTTCGAGCAGATCGACCCCCGGAGTGCCGTGCCGCTGTACGCCCAGATCGCGGGGCGGGTGAAGGTGGCCATTGCCGCCGGGGAGCTTCGCCCGGGGGACCCGCTGCCGTCGGTGCGGCTGCTGGCGGGGCAACTCCGGATCAACCCGGCGACGGTGGCGCAGGCCTATCGCGAGCTCGAGGGGGAGGGATTCGTGGAGATGCGACAGGGGGCGGGGACGTACGTGCGGGAGGTGGAGCCGGCGCGGCGCGCGGCGGAGCGGCAGGAGGAGGCGCGGCGGCTGGTGCGGGCGATGCTGCAGGAGGCGGGGCGGCTGGGCCTGACGGCGGAGGACCTGCGCGCCGCCCTGGCCCGCGAGCTGGATGGGAGGGCGTGATGGAGGCGGTCATTCGCACCCAGGGCCTCGAGTACCGGCCCGGCAAGACCTTCGCGCTCGAGAACCTGAACCTGACGGTACCGCGCGGGGCGGTGTACGGCTTTCTCGGTCCCAACGGGTCCGGCAAGACGACCACCATCCGCCTGCTCCTCGGCCTGCTGCGCCCGCAGGCCGGGACGATCACCGTGCTGGGTCACCCGGTGCCTGCCAAGGTGGCGCGGGCGCTCGCGCGCACGGGATACGTGCCGGAGCGCCCCCACCTCTATCCCTCCCTGACCGTGGCCGAGTCGATGGCGTATCACGCGGCGTTCTATCCGACGTGGGACGCCCGCCGGGCCGATGAGCTGCTGCGCCGCTTCGGGCTCGACCCCGCGCGCGGCCTGGCCCGTCTCTCCAAGGGCGAGATGGGCAAGCTGATGATCCTTCAGGCGCTGGGCCAGTGCCCCGAGTTGCTGGTGCTGGACGAGCCCACCGATGGCCTCGATCCGGTGGTGCGGCGCGAGGTGCTCACCGCCCTGCTCGACTACGTGAGCACCCGCGGGGCCAGCGTCTTCATCTCCAGTCACCTCGTGCACGAGCTCGAGCGCATCTGCGACTGGGTGGGCGTCATGGACCGCGGGCGGCTCGTGGCGGAGCTGCCGATGCAGAGCTTCAAGGACGGCATCAAGCGCCTGCGGGTGCAGCGTGGGCCCGCGCGCGTGGACGCGGCCCCGTTCGTCCTGCTGGCGCGTGAGGTGGACGGGCCCCTGCAGGAGACCTGGCTGGTGCGCGGCTGGCAGGCGCCGATGGCCCAGTGGTTCGAGGGCGTGGGGGCCACCCTGCGCGAGGTGATCGACCTGGACCTCGAGGAAGGCTTCGTGGAGATGCTCCGGAGCGCCCGCCAGCCCGTGGCGCAGGAGGTGGCCTGATGTTCCGCGCCATCCTGTACGTGCAGTGGAAATGGACG
>JBGAOL010000102.1:0-11140 GCA_044221825.1 Gemmatimonadales bacterium | reverse complement strand
GGAGCACGGCGTGGCCTGGAGCGACAACGTGGGCGGCACCTTCCCGGTGGTCCGCACCGAGAACGGTGGGCAGCGCTGGTCGCCCGCGCCCAACCTCGCTTATCCTTCTCCCCAACCTCTCTCCCCCAAGGTGCCGTGGTGCGTCGCCTTCCTGCTGCCCTGGTGCTCGCCGTCCTCGCCGCGTGTGGCGCTCCCTATCGCACGCCGGATCCGCCGCTCCCCGAGCGGCCCGAACTCCCGCCCGCCCGCACCTCCCCCGGTGGCGTGGCCCTGCAGGACCTGGTCACCGGCACCACCCAGCGGCTGCAGGCCGTGAGCGCGGTGAACGACAAGGTGGTGTGGGTGAGCGGCACCGGCGGCACCTACGGCGTGACGCTCGACGGCGGCCGCAGCTGGCGCATGGGCGTCGTGGCCGGCGGCGACAGCCTCCAGTTCCGCGACGTGCACGGCGTGGACCAGCGCACCGCCTACCTCCTCTCCTCGGGGCCGGGCACCGGCAGCCGGATCTACAAGACGCTTGACGGCGGCCAGAACTGGCAGCTCCAGTTCATCAACCGCGAGCCGCTGGCCTTCTACGACTGCTTCGACTTCTGGGATGCGGAGCACGGCGTGGCCTGGAGCGACAACGTGGGCGGCACCTTCCCGGTGGTCCGCACCGAGAACGGTGGGCAGCGCTGGTCGCCCGCGCCGGTGGCCGGCGCCACCGAGGGCGAGGGCGCCTTCGCGGCGAGCGGCACCTGCCTGGTGACCCACGGCAAGGACGCCGCCTTCGCGGTGACCGGCGCCGGCAAGGAAGCGCGCGTCTTCCGCAGCGGCGACCGCGGCCGCACCTGGAAGCCGATCGCCTCGCCGATGCTGCAGGGCACCAACGTCACCGGCCACACCACCATCACCTTCCGCGACGAGCGCCGCGGCCTGGCCGCCGGCGGCGACATCGGCAGCCGCGACGACACCCGCCCCAACGTCATGGTCACGACCGACGGCGGCGCCACCTGGACCATGACCGGCAGCCGCCCCACCTTCCCCGGCGCTGTCTACGGCGCGGCCTACGTCCCGGGCGCCGCGGGCCTCGTGGTGGCCGTGGGCCCGGGCGGCGCCAGCTTCTCCCGCGACGACGGCGCCACCTGGCAGCCGCTCGACACGCTCGAGTACTGGTCCGTCACCTTCGCCTCGCGCACGGCGGGCTGGATGGTGGGGCCGGGCGGGCGGGTGGTGAAGGTCAGCTTCTAGCGGCGCCCGCGCCGAAGCACAAAGGGCCGCCCCCGAGAGGGCGGCCCTTTCTTTTACCGAGTGAGGCGGCTTACTGGAAGTCCACCAGCTCCACCTCGAAGTGCAGCGTCGAGTTGGGCGGGATGGTCGGCGGCGAGCCCTGCGGGCCGTAGGCCAGGTCCGACGGGATCCAGAACTCGTACTTGGCGCCCTTGGTCATGAGCTGGACGCCCTCGGTCCAGCCGGGGATCACGCCGTTGAGCGGGAAGGTGGCGGGCTGGCCGCGGTCGTACGAGGAGTCGAACTGCTCCCCGTTCAGCAGCGTGCCCTTGTAGTGCACCGTGACCTTGCTCGTGGCCTTGGGGTGCGGGCCGCTGCCCTCGGTGATCACCTTGTACTGGATGCCGCTCGCGGTGGTCTTCACGCCGTCCTTGCCCTTGTTGGCGGCCAGGAAGTCCTCACCGGCCTTCTTGTTCTCGATGCCGGCCACGGAGTCCTTCTCGCGCTGGACGCCCATCATGCGGAACTGGAAGGCCATCATGGCCTGCTGCATCACCGAGTCGGGCATGCTCGCCGGCGAGCCGGCCAGCGCCTCACGGAGGCCGCGGTAGATGAACTCCGCCTTGAGGGGCGCGGACTGCTGCTTCATGTTCTCGCCCATCTTGTAGCCGATGATGTAGCTGACGCTGTCATCCGCCGAGGCGAGGGTGCCGCCGCCCGCCGGGGCACCCTGCTGGCAGGCAAGGGTGAGGGCGGACATGGCCGCAAGGGCCAGGAATCGCATGGGTACTCCCATCATAGGGTCGGGGGTGGGGCTCCGAAGGCCGCGCCGAATATAACCTCCCCCCTCCCCGGACGGGGGCCGCCCTGCCCTACCCCCGCCGCTCCAGCCGGAACGCGATGCCCGGCCCCATCCCCCCCGCATAGGCCAGCGTGATCCAGAGCAGCGCCGCCTGCTCCAGCAGCCGGCTTCGCGCCAGCGGGCCTGCATCCACCATGGCCAGCCCGAGCGCGGTCCCGAGGCCCGCCACCAGCGCCTTCGCTTCGGCATCGTCCCCGGCGTAGAGCATGGTGATGGGGCCGCCCGGGTACCGGGCATCCACGAAGTTGCCCGCCCCCGTGGTGTTGAAGCACTTCACCACCCGCGCCCCGGGCAGGATCCGCTGCAGTTCCTCACCCCCGGAGGAGCCGCCCGACACCACGAGGCCTCCCAGGCCCGGGGCGAGCGGGTTGGTGGCGTCGATGACCACCTTGCCCGCCAGGTCGAGCGACGCCGCCAACGGAAGCGTCGCCTCCCATGGCGTCGCAAACACCACCACCGCCGCGTCCCGCACCGCCGCCGACGCCAGCGCGGCACGCGCCCCGGGCCCCGACGCCGCCACCACCGCCCGGACATCGTCGGCGGCGGGATCCCGGACCCCGTACGTCACCTGGTGCCCGCGCTGCCCCCAGCCCCGCCCGAGCGTGCCGCCCACGTTGCCCGCACCGAGGATCGCGATGTGCATGGTCGTCACCCCCGTCACTGGCCGAGTGCGGCAATCACCAGCTTCGCCACCTCGGCACCCGAGTTCTGCTGCTGGCCGGTGATGAGCTGCCCGTCGCGGAACGCAAACGGCCGGAAGGCCGGCGCCGTGATGAAGTTGGCCCCGAGCGCCACCGCCTCGTCCTGGATCCGGAAGGGCATCACCTGCTTCCCCACGAACTGGTCGGCGTAGTCCTCCTCGCTGTTGGCGAAGCCGGTCAGGGTCCGCCCGCGGAGGAGCGGCGTGCCATCCGCCAGCTTCACGTAGAGCAGCGCCGCCGTCCCGTGGCAGAGCGCCGAGGTGACCTTGCCCGCCGCCCAGAACTCGGCCAGCAGCCGGTGCAGCCCCGTGGCCTGCGGGAAGGTGAACATCGGCGACTGGCCGCCGCATACCACGATGGCATCGTGGTCCGCAGCGCGCTGGCCCGCGAGCGGCGCCGTGGCGTCGAGGAGCGCCGCGTGCTTCGGGCTCGCGAGGAAGCCGAGGCTCAGGAGGTCGTGGGCCGAGTAGCCGGAGCCGTCGCGCGGGTCGCTCAGGGCGTCGAGCGCCACGCGGCCGCCGTCCGGGCTCGCGATGGTGACGGTGTAGCCCGCCTCGGTGAAGGCGTGCCAGGGATGGATGAGCTCGCTGGCCCAGAACCCGACCGGCCAGCCGAGGGTGGTGGAGGTGGCGGGATTGGCCACCACCATGAGGATGCGGCGCGCGGCTGCGGGTGTCGTCGAGGTCATGGCGGGTGCGTCGGGGATCAGGGGCGCTGGACAACTCCGGCCCGAACCTCGACCTTTACTGCCCGCTCGGCAAGTAGACACCCGGGCGTTCCATACTCACCCGCTGGTAACCATGAGCCCTCGCGCTCCGGACACCTTCACCCGCTTCCGCGGCAGCGCCCTCCTCCTTGGCCTGCTCGCGGACAAGTGGACCATCCCGGTGATCCACGCCCTGGCTCGCGGCACCCGCCGCTTCGGCGAACTGCACCGCGAGATCGGCGGCGTGTCGCAGAAGATGCTGACGCAGTGCCTGCGACGGCTCGAGCGTCACGGCCTGGTGGAGCGGACGGTATATGCCGAGGTCCCGCCGCGCGTGGACTACCGCCTGACGCCCCTCGGACAGAGCCTCAACGCGCCGCTCGCCACCCTGTGCGACTGGGTGGAGCGCCACGGCCGCAGCCTCGAGGCCCGGGCGCGCGCCGGCGCGGGCTGACGCCCGGCTCGCGCGCCGCCGCTGCAGTCATCCCCGCGGCTTGAGCTCCCACAGCACGTTCACGATCCGCCATTCGCCGTTCCACTTGGCCATGTGCATGTAGTCCACCCACCCCGACATCGTGGCCCGGACGCTGGCCGCGTTCTGGAAGACGTCGAGGATCACCACGTCCTTCTGCTGCGCCGCCGCGGGCGTCTCCTTCCCGCCGCCCCGCCGGGTGCCCTCCACCAGTTCCGCCGCCGTCATGCTCTGCAGCCGGCTCCCCTGGGGCCCCTGCCGCACGATCCGCTTGGCCAGGTCCGGATGCAGCGCCCGCTCCATGCGCGCCGCATCTCCCGTGTACCACCCCTCCACGTAGTTGAGCGCCGTCTCCCGGATGGCGGCCGAATCCGCGGCACTCTGCGCCACGACAGGCACGGCGACAACACCAAGCAATACCGCGAGGACGGTCAGGGCACGACGCATGGCTGGCTCCAGTAGGGGAAGGCTCGGCTTGACGGGCCGTGCGGGCGCCGGGTTTCGGAGTTGCCTTGGCCGTGGCACCCGGGTGCGGAGGGCGGGGCTCGGCGCACCGGTTCACCGCAGAGGCGCGGAGACGCAGAGGGCCGCAGAGGGCATCGCTCGGACAGGAAGGACCCCTCACGGAGAGTGCAGCGAATGGTGGGGGGGCATGGCGGCATGGGTGAGGGGTGGTGCCGGGCCCGATGACGACCCCACAACAACGCGGGGCCCGTCCTGCGACGAGCCCCGCTTCCTCACGTGAAATTCCCCTGCGGCCCTCTGCGTCTCCGCGCCTCTGCGGTGAACCTGTGCGCTGAGCCCCGCCAATCCGCTCAGGTGGTTGCCGGCACGATCGCCACGGTCACGGCGCCGCAGCCGGTGAAGGTGATCGTCACGTTCGAGACCTCGCCGTTCCGCGTCACCACCAGGCTCAGCTCGCCCGCCGTGAAGCGCGGCTCCAGGGTGCAGCTCGGATCATACGCCAGCGGCGTCACCGTGCTCGTCACCACGCTCCACGCGCGCCCGCCCGCCGTCCAGCTGCCCGTGCCCGCCATGGTCCAGCTGCCGGCCGGCAGCGCCTGCCCGAGCGCGATGCTGCCCGGCGTCGTGGCGGTGAACTTCGAGGTCCAGTCCCGGGTGTGGGTGCGCACGCGGCCGTTCGGGAAGGTGCGCTCGGTGGTGAAGCCGGTGATGGTGTGCCCCAGCGTGTCGGCGCTGCCGCCCCACTCGCGGAGGCCGTTGTGCACCGCCCGCCAGCTCCGCGCCGGGAAGGGCACGTTGGTGCGGCTCCGCACGAAGTCGTGGAAGCGGTGGCGCACGCCGAGGCTGGCCTGGGTGGGCAGCGGGTCGATGAAGTCGATGATGCCGGAGAGCGAGTCGATCAGGTTGCCGTTGGCGCGGACCGCCACGCAGTCGGCGTAGCTGAAGGCCAGCGAATCGGGGACGGGATCGGCGTCGCTGTTCACCACGGGGAGCGGGCTCAGCGTCACGCAGGCGGGGGGCGGCTGCATCGCGTAGGCGCGGGTGCCGGCGGCCGGCGCGGCGAGCTCGATCCCGCTCGACGCGTCGAAGCTCGACACGTCCACCAGGTCGGCCACGTCCTCGGCGATGTCGCTGCCGAGCGCGTCGGCCTGCGCGCTGCTCAGGCTGCCGGTGCTGCCGGAGGGCCCGCTGCTCTCGCTGCTGCAGGCGCCGAGGAGGAGGGCGAGCGCCAGTGCGGTGGTGGCGGTGGCCCGGGTGGGGGTCGTCATCGGGGTGCTCCTTCCAGGGGTGGTGATGGGATCGGCCAGTTGTCGGCCCGCAGACGCCCGGCCCCGCCCGGCGTTAAGCGTGTGACCCGCATCACCCCCCGGTCCCGGGCCCCTCGGTCACTGCCCCGTGGCCTTCGGGGTGCAGCCGAGCAGCCGGAACCGCCCCAGGATGAGCTCGAGCGGGCAGAAGTTGGTGAAGCTCGACTGCAGCAGGTTGAAGCCCACGAACGCCGTGAACAGGTACCAGTACGGGCTCACCAGCCAGCCGAGCGTCACCGAGATGAGGATGAAGATGCCGGCGATGCGGCGGATGATCATGGGGTTGCACATGGCTTACGCCTCCGTCGAGCGACGCTTGAGTTCCCAGTAGAGCAGGGGCACCACCACCATCGTCAGCAGCGTCGCCACGATGGCGCCGCTCATGAGGGCCACGGCCAGGCCCTGGAAGATCGGGTCCAGCACCATCACCAGCCCGCCCACCACCACCGCCGCCGCCGTGAGCGCGATGGGCCGGAACCGCACCGCGCCCGCCTCGATCACCGCGTCCGCCACCGGCACCCCGCGGCGCTCCGCCAGCTGCACGAAGTCCACCAGCAGGATGGAGTTCCGCACGATGATGCCCGCCAGCGCGATCATCCCGATCATGCTCGTGGCCGTGAAGAACGCCCCCGACACCGCGTGCCCCGGCAGGATGCCGATGAGCGTGAGCGGGATCGGCGCCATGATCACCAGCGGGATGGTGAACGACTCGAACCACCACACCACCAGCACGTAGATGAGGAGCAGCACCGCGCCGAAGGCCAGGCCCAGATCGCGGAACACCTCGATGGTCACCTGCCACTCGCCGTCCCACTTGAGCGCCGTCTCGTCGAGGCGGTCCGGCTGCACGGCATTGTACCGGCGGATCTCGGCGCCGTCCACCCGCACGGTGTCGAGCGCCTGGTTCATCGCCAGGATGGCGTACACCGGGCTCTCGATGGAGCCGGCCACGTCGCCGGTCACGTAGATCACGGGCCGGAGGTCACGACGATGGCGGCTGAGCGGGCGCGGGGTGGAGTCCACCGTCACGAACCGGCCCAGCGGCTGCGGCCCGACCATGGTGGGCACGGTGAGCGCCAGCAGCGCCTGCAGCGACGAGCGCCGCTCGAGCGGCAGCCGCGGCACGATCAGCACCGGTTCCTTTGCCGTGGCGCTGGCCACGAGCCCGGCCGGGGCGCCGCTCTGCGCCAGGTACACCGTCTGCACGATCTGCTCCACGCTCGCGCCGGCCTGCGCCGCGCGGGCGCGGTCCACCCGGAGCCGGAGCCTCGTGGCCGGGTCCTCCACCGTCCAGTCCACGTCCACCACGCCCGGCGTCTGCTCGAACACCGCCTTCACCCGCCGGGCCGCCGCGAGCCGCACGCTGTCGTTCCCCGCATACACCTCGGCCACGAGCGTGGAGAGCACCGGCGGCCCCGGCGGGATCTCCGCGATCTTGGCGCTGGCATGGTAGCGCGCCGCGATGCTGTCCACCCGCGGCCGCACCGCCACCGCGATCTCGTGACTCTGCCGGTCGCGCTCTTCCTTGGGCAGCAGGTTCACCTGCACGTCCGCCACCGTGGCGCCCTGGCGCATGAAGTAATGCCGCACCAGCCCGTTGAAGTTGAACGGCGACGCCGTGCCCGCGTACACCTGGGTGTGCCGCACCTCGGGCACCGTGCGCAGGTACGCCGCGATCTCCGCCGCGGCGCCCGCGCTCGTCTCCAGCGTGGTGCCCTCGGGGAAGTCGAGCACCACCTGGAACTCCGACTTGTTGTCGAACGGCAGCATCTTCACCTGCACCGCCTTGATGGCGATGAGGCCCATCGAGAGGAACAGGAGCGCCACCACCCCGCCGTAGAAGCCGAGCCGCCGGCCCCGGCGCTCCATCAGGCCGCGCATGAAGGGCCGGTAGATCTTCGCGAACCCGCCCTCGTCCTCCGGCTGGTGCGCCGGGCCCGCCGGCGTGTGCGCCAGCGCGTGCACGTGGCCGCGGAGCAGCCGGAACGCCAGGTACGGTGTCACGATGAACGCCACCGCCAGGCTCGCCAGCATCGCCACGCTGGCGCCCACCGGGATGGGCCGCATGTACGGGCCCATGAGCCCGCTCACGAACGCCATCGGCAGGATCGAGGCGATGACCGTGAACGTGGCCAGGATCGTCGGGTTCCCCACCTCGTCCACGCCCTCCACCGCGGCCTCGGCCGGCGGCTTGAGGCCCATCTGCAGGTGGCGGTAGATGTTCTCCACCACCACGATGGCATCGTCCACCAGGATGCCGATGGAGAAGATGAGGGCAAAGAGCGTGATGCGGTTCAGGGTGTAGCCGAGCGCGTAGTAGGCAAAGAGCGTGAGCGCGAGCGTCACCGGCACGGCGACGAGCACCACCACCGCCTCCCGCCACCCGAGGAACAGCCAGATCAGGATGGTCACCGACACCGTGGCGATCATCAGGTGCAGGATCAGCTCGCTCGCCTTCTCGCGCGCGGTCTCGCCGTAGTTCCGGGTCTCGGTGAGCGTCACCTCGCCGGGGATCAGGCGGCCCTTGGCTTCCTCCACCCGTGCCAGGACCTGGTGCGCCACCACGGTGGCGTTGGCGCCCTTCCGCTTGGCCACGCTGATGGTCACCGCGCTCTCGGACGCCGAGTCGCTGGCGGCGTGCAGCACGTACGCGGCGCGCTCGCCGAAGTCGTCCCGCACGGTGGCGATGTCGCGGACGCGGACCGGCGTGCCGCGGCGGCTTCCCACCACGATGCCCGCCACGTCGGCGCCGCCCGTGATCGGGGCGCCCACCTGCACGGCGTAGGTGGCGTTGGCCGCGGAGAACTCGCCGGTGAGGAGCCGCGCGTTGGCGCCCTTGAGCGCCATCGCCACCTCGCCCGGGGTGATGCCGCTGGCGGCAAGGCGCGCCGGGTCGAGGTCCACCCGCACCTGCCGCGGGCTGCCGCCGATCACGAAGGTCTCCGCCACGTCGGTCACGGTGCGGATCTCGTCCTCGAGGTGCGCCGCCAGTTGCCGCAGTTCGTTGGACCCGTACTGCTTCGACGACAGCGTGAGCGTGAGGATCGGCACGTCGTCAATCGAGTGCGGCTTGACCAGCGGGGGCATGGCGCCCGCCGGCATCTGGTCCATCCCCGCCATCAGCTTGGCGTGGACCCGCGTGACGCTCCGTTCCTGGTCCTCGCCCACCCGGAAGCGGACGGTGACCATGGCGTACCCCTCGCCGCTCATGGAGTAGATGTGATCCACGGCGGGGATCTCCCACATCCGCCGCTCGAGCGGCCGGGTGAGGAGCTGCTCCACCTCCGCCGGCTCCGCCCCCGGGAGCGCCACGATCACGTCGATCATCGGCACCGAGATCTGCGGCTCCTCCTCCCGCGGCGTGGCCACGATGCCGAGGATGCCGACCGCGAGCGACGCCAGCGTGATGAGCGGCGTCAGCTTGGAGTGGAGGAAGCGCTGGGCAATGCGGCCCGCGAGACCCATGGTCAGTTCCCGGTGAGGATGCTGTCGGTCGGCGCCAGGCCGGCGAGCACTTCGACGGCCTCGGCGGTGCCCGCGAGCGGCGCCAGCTTCACCCAGCGGAGCTCGCTGCCGGCGGCGGTGCGCACGTGCACCCCGGTGAGGTCCCCCTCGCGCACCACGGCGGACGCGGGCACCAGCACCGCGCGCCGCGTGCCCTGCGGCAGCCGCAGCGTGGCCGAGCCACCCGAGGCCAGCGCGCCGCCATCGTTCTGCACCAGCGCATTGACGGTGTACACGCCGCCCGTCATGGCCGGCACCACGCCTTCGATGGTGGCCGGGACGGGCTGGCCTTCCACGTCGGCATTCACCGCCTGGCCCGGCTTGAGGGTGCGCGCCACCGCGGCCGGCACCTGTACGCTGATGCGGAGCCGCGCCTGCTCCTGTACCTCCACCACCGGTGCCCCCGGCGCGATGAACGCACCCGGGTCCACATAGCGCATGGTCACCACGCCCGCAAAGGGCGCCCGCACGCCGGCATAGTCACCGACGGCGTTGAGCTCGGTGCGCGCCGCGCGCGCCTGCGCCAATCCCGCCTCCGCGCGCGCCAGCCCCGTCTCCACCTGCTCCAGCTGGTAGCGCGTGGCCACGCTGTCCGCGTAGAGCGCGCGGAAGCGTGTCGCCTGGGTCATGGCGTCGGAGTGCATGGCCTCGGCGGCCGCGATGCCCGCGTCCACCTGCGCCCGCTTGGCGTCGATGTCGCGCGCGTCGATGCGGGCCAGGAGCTGGCCCGCTCGCACCACGTCGCCCTCCTGCACCAGGACCTCGGTGACACTGCCCATGAGCTTGGTGCTCAGCATGGCGCGACGGAGCGGCTCGGCCACGCCGCTCGCGTCGAAGGTGGCGGTGATCACGGTGTCGAGCACCGGACGGGGCGTGCCGGTGACGGCGGCCGCGGTCTTCTCGGGCAGCTGCTCGCCGCCGCAGGCGGTCACCAGCGCCAGGCCCAGCACTCCCCAGGTCGTCGCCTTCATGGTGCGATTCCTCGTCGGTCGGAAGCCGATCGTGACGTCAGTCCACATGCTTGCCCATCGCCTTCTGCCGCTCGGCCACGGCCACCAGGAGGTCATAGCGCGCCGCCGCGTGCGCCAGGGCCGCGCCGGTCTCGGCCGCGGTTGCGTCGAACAGTTCAGTAATTGAAGAGAGCCCGCCCGCATACTTCTTCGTCACCAGGCGATGCGCCTCGCGCGCCTGCGCCAGCGCCACATCCTGGATGGCGAGCTGCTCGCGGGCCACCGTGAGCCGCTCTGCGGCCTGCGCCAGCTCGAGCGCTGCCTGGCCCTCCGCCGCATCGGCCATCGCCTCGGCGGCCTGCAGGCGACCGCCCGTGGCCCTGAGTTCTGCCAGCTCGGACGCGCCCGCGAAGGGACTCCAGCTCAGCATCACGCCCACCGTCCAGGCGCTTTTCCCCGCGAACGGCTGGTCGGGATCGTTCCAGTCCACCCGCCCGAAGCCGTTGAGCCGGGGCAGGTAGAGCGACTGCGCCCGCCGCCGGTCCGCCCGCGCCGCGCGGGCGCCGAGTGAGGCGGCCTGCACGTCGGCGCGCTCGGCCGGGGCCGCGTCCTCGCCCATCGCGGCGGCGGCGCGTTCGGTCACGGCCATGGCGGATGGGAGCGTGTCGGGGAGGGTCCAGTTGGTGTCGGCCGGGTCGCCCATCAGGACGGCGAGGCCGCGCTTGGCGATGCGCGCCTCACCGCGGGCAGCCACGAGCCGGGCCTCGATCTCGCCCGACTTCACGCGGGCCAGCAGCGCATCGGACCGGGTGGCCAGGCCCTGCTGCACCACCAGCTCCGCCTCGCGCACGTGGGCGCGGCCGGCGGTGGCGGCCACCTCGAGCATCTTCACCTGCTCCGCCGCCAGCACCGCGCCCCAGTAGGCCCGGAGCACCATGACACTGGTCCCGGAACGGGTCCAGCG
>JBGAOL010000101.1:0-11190 GCA_044221825.1 Gemmatimonadales bacterium | reverse complement strand
TGCTGCGCGCCGAGCTCGAGCGGCAGCGCCTCTGGCTGGCCATCGACCCGCCGGGCCGCCCCGACCGCACGCTCGGCAGCATAGTGGCCAGCGGCACCGCCGGCCCGCTCCGCCAGGGCTTCGGCCCGGTGCGGGACCAGGTGCTCGGCGTGAGCGCCGTGACTGGCGACGGCCGCCTCATCGAGGCCGGCGGCCGGGTGGTCAAGAACGTGGCGGGCTACGACCTCACCAAGCTGCACGTGGGCGGTTTCGGCGCCTTCGGGGTGCTCACGGCGATGCACCTGCGGCTGCGCGCGCTGCCCGCGCTCGACGTGACGCTCGTGGCCCGCGGCGGCCGCGACGCCCTCTTCCTGGCCGCGCTGGAACTGGTGCGCGCGCGGGCGGGGGTGGCCGCGCTCGAGGTGCTGTCACCCGCCACGGCGGCGGGTCCGGAGTGGACGCTGGCCGCCCGCCTGACGGGCACGGCCGAGGGCGTGGAGGCGGAGGCGGGTCAGCTCGTGGCCATGACGCGGGTCCGCTGGGAGCGCCTCGGTGCGGAGCCGGCGGCGGCGTTCTGGACCCTGGTGGCGCGCGGGCCGCTCGACGCCCCGGTGGCGCTCCGCCTGGGCGCGCTGGTGGACGGCGTGGAGGAGCTTACCGCGCTGGTCACCGAGACGCTCGGTGAGGGGCTGCTCAGCGCCGGTGCCGGCAGCGGGGCCATCCGCTGGGCGGGCGCGCCGGCGCCGGCCGCGCTGACGCGTCTCCGGCATGCCGCCGCCCAGCGTGAGGTGCCGGTGACGCTGGAGCGGGCGCCGTGGGCGCTCCGTCAGGCAGTCGGCCATTTCGGCGCCTATCGGGAGGGCGTCGGCACCCTCGTGGCGCGGCTCCGCGGCACCTTCGACCCGCACCACACCTTCCAGGTGGCGCTCGAGGCCCGGGATGGCTGAGTTGCGCATGGTGCCCGCCCCGGACGCATCCCCGGCAACACCGGGCCCATTTGCCTCACTGGACCCATGTGTCCACTGCGGCTTCTGCCTGCAGGCCTGCCCCACCTACCTTGCTACCGGCGACGAGAGTGACAGCCCGCGCGGCCGCATCGTGCTCATGCGCGCCCTCGAGCGCGGCGAGGTGCCGCCGACGGACCCCGGCCTGCAGCAGCACCTCGATGCGTGCCTCGGGTGCCGGGGGTGCGAGCCCGTGTGCCCCGCGGGGGTCGGCTACGGCCGTGGCCTCGAGGCGGCCCGCGCCATCCTGGCGAAGGAACGCGGCTTCCGCCCGCTGGCCCGCCTGATGCTCGCCACCTTCCGCACCGAGGCGTTCTGGCGCCCGGCGTTCACGCTGTGGCGCTGGCTGCGCGACCTGGGCCTCACCCGCCGCCTCGCCGGCACCGGCCGCCTCGGCTTCGGCATGGCGATGATGAGTTCCACCGCGCCGGCCCGCGCCATCGGGCAGGCACGCGTCGTGCCGGCCGCGACGCGCGGCCGCGTGGCGCTCTTCCGCGGCTGCGTGATGGACACGCTCTTCACCCACGTGCACGAGGCCACGCGGCTCACGCTGGCGGTGAACGGCTACGAGGTGGTGGAGGTGCAGGGCCAGGGCTGCTGCGGTGCCCTCCATGACCACGCGGGCGACCACGCCAGCGCCGTGACCCTGGCCCAGGCCAACGTGCGCGCCTTCCTCGAGACCGCGGACTTCGTGGTGGTGAACAGCGCCGGGTGCGGCGCGCTGCTCAAGGATTACGGCCACCTGCTCGGCACGGCGGAGGCCGCCGCGTTTGCCGCCAAGGTGAGGGACGTGAGCGAGCTGCTCGCCGCCGCGGGCCCGCTCCCCGGGCGCCCGCTCGACCTCGACGTGATCTACGACGCGCCCTGCCACCTGCAGCACGCGCAGCGGGTGCACGACGCGCCGCTCACCCTGCTCCGCGCCATCCCCGGCCTCCGGCTCCGGCTCCTGCCCGACAGCGACAAGTGCTGCGGCAGCGCCGGCATCTACTCGATGCTCGAGCCGGCACTGAGCCGCGCGGTGCTGGACAGCAAGCTCGAGTCCCTCGCGGCCGCCACGCCGCGGCCGGCCTACGTGGCCACGGGGAACCCCGGCTGCCTCATGCAGATCGGCGGCGGGCTCGCGGCGGCCGGCCTGCCCATGCGCGCCGTCCACCCGGTGGAACTGCTGGCCTGGTCGTACACGGCCGGATAGCGGCCCCGGTTCCGCCGCCCGCCCGCCCCGCTTACCGTTCCGGCATGCCCGATCGCGCCATCCTGTTCGACTTCAACGGCGTCATCATCGACGACGAGCCGCAGCACTGCGCCGCGCTCATCGCGACGCTCGCCACCTACGGCTACGCCCTCGACGAGGCCGGCTACTATCGCGACTACCTCGGCTTCGACGACCGGGAGTGCTTCCGCTTCACCTTCACCCGGATGGGCCTCGGCGCCGACCCGGCGCTGATCCACGAGGCCATCGAGCGGAAGGCCGTGCTCTACGAGCGGGCCATCCGCGCCTCGATGGAGCTGGTGCCCGGCTCCAAGGCGTTCATCGAGCAGGCGGCGGCGGCGGGCTACCGGCTGGCGGTCTGTTCCGGGGCGCTCCGGCGGGAGATCGAGCTGGTGCTCGGGGAGGCGGGGCTGCGGCCCTTCTTTGCCCACATCGTGGCCGCGGAGGACGTCGAGGCCTGCAAGCCGAGCCCGCAGGGCTACCAGAAGGCGCGCGAGGCGCTCTGCCTGGCCCCCGCGCAGTGCGTGGTGATCGAGGATTCCCTCCCGGGGCTCGCCGCGGCGCAGGCGGCGGGCATGCGCTGCCAGATGATCGCCACCTCGCATCCGGCGGCCGAGCTGGCCGGCGCCGACCAGGTGTGGGCCAACCTGGCGGGCCGGCATCCGCGCGAGCTGCCGTGGATCGCCTGATGGACACGACCACCCTCACGCCCGCCGCCCTCCGCCGGCTCCATGGCGCCGCCGTGGCGGTGCCGGTGCGGCCCGCCGTACTGGCGATCCGCGGCGGCGCCGCCGTGCAGTGCCTGCAGGGCCTGCTCACCAACGACATCGAGAAGCCGGGAGTGGGAAGCGCGGTCTACGGTGCGCTGCTCACCCCGAAGGGCGCGATCATCGCGGACGCCTGGGCGCTCCGGCTCGCCGACCGGGTGCTGCTCGTGGCCGAGCCCGGTGCGGCGGCGCCGCTCGCGGACCTGCTCAAGCGCTCCCTCCCGCCGCGCCTCGCCCGGGTGGAGGATGAGAGCGGACCGCATGCCGGCGCCCTGTTGCTCGGGCCGGTGGCCGCCGAGAAGCTGCAGGGCCTCCCGGCGCCTGGACATGTGAGTGAGGCCGGCGGGCTCCTGCTGGTGCGCGCGCCGGCCGGCGCCCCGTTCGAGGCCCTCCTCCTCGGTGACGCAGCGCTCGTGGAAGCGGCCCTCGCCGCCAGCGGCCTCCCCCGCGGCGATGACGCCGACCGCGAGGCCGCGCGCATCCTGGCCGGCTGGCCGCGCCTCGGCGCCGAGATCGGGGAACGCACCCTGGTGCAGGAGGTGCGCTTCGACGAGATCGGCGGCGTGTCCTACACCAAGGGCTGCTACACCGGGCAGGAGACGGTGGCGCGGCTTCACTTCCGCGGGCACACCAACCGGGCGCTGCGCGGGCTCCTCTGGGACGGTCACCCGACCCTCGACGGCGCCACCCTCAGCACCGAGGAGCGGCCCGAGGCCGGGACCATCACCTCCCTGCTGGCCCTCCCCGACCGGCTGCTCGGCCTGGCCCTGGTGCGGCGCGAGGTGGAGCCGGGCAGCACCGTGAAGGCGGGCGGCGTGCCCGCCACGGTGGTGGCCCTGCCCTTCCACCTGCCGGCCTTCCTTTCGTCGGCGGCCGGGTGATCTACCTGACCGGGGGCACGGGGCTCCTCGGGCTCCACATCCTCGATGCACTGCGGTCCCGCGGCGAACCGGTCCGCGCCCTGGCGCGCACCGGCGGCGCCGCCGCCACCCTGGCCCTCCGCGGCGCGGAGCCCCATCTCGGCGACGTCACCGAGGCGGCGAGCTGGCGTGAAGTGATGGGTGTACGGGCCATCGTCCACAGCGCGGCGATGATCCTCAGCAAGGCCCCGTGGCCCGAATACGAGCGCGTGAACGTGGGCAGCACCCGGCTGGCGGCCGAGACGGCGCTCCGGCTCGGCGTGCCGCTGGTGCACATCTCCTCGGTGGCGGTGTACGGGCCGCGGCTCGAGGACGCCGCGGCAGGCGGCGTGGCCGAGGACTTCCCCTTCGGCCCTCGGGACCAGGGCGAGTTCTACGCCCGCTCCAAGCGGCTGGCGGAGGACGTGGTGTGGGAGGGCGTCTCGCGAGGGCTCCGGGCCATCGCCCTCCGGCCGTGCGTGGTGTACGGGCGCGGGGACCGGCTCTTCATGCCTAACGTGCTCCGGTACGCCCGCACGGGGTACTTCCCGGTGGTGGGTCCCGGCCGCGAACCCATGGCCCTCGTGGAAGCCGGCAACGTCGCCGAGGCGGTCGCGGCCGCCGTGACGGCCCCGCCGCCCGCGTGGGGCCGCGCCTACAACCTGACCAACGACGACGCGATCTCGGTGCCGGAATTCGTGGCCGCCCTGGCCCAGGGCTTGGGGCGGCCGGTCCGCCCGGTGCACCTCCCGGCGGGCATGGCGCTCGGCCTTGGGTCAGTGGTGGACTGGCTCGGGTCGGTGGGCGGACGGCAGGCGCCCGGGATTCGGGCCGCGCTCCGCTTCCTGGCCGGGGGGAATCCGTTCACTTCCCGAGCAGCGGTCGAGACCCTCGGCTGGCACCCCGCCACCCGGCACCGTGACGGCATCCCGGCCGCCCTCCGGACTCCCTGACACAAGCAAGCGGGCCGCCCGTGTGGGGCGGCCCGATTCAGCAGGAACTGCCCTGGTGGGGCGGCCCGATTCAGCAGGAACTGCCGGGCGCCGAGTCGCCGAGCCTGCTTAGTGCGACGTGGTGTCGCGGACCATCGAGGTGTCGGTGGTCATGCCGGCGCTGTCGGTGGTGGCCGGAGCCATGGTGTCGGCCGGGACGGTGACGCCGGCGCCGACGCTGTCGGCGGCGGGGGTGGCGTCCTGCTTGCTGCCGCACGCGGCGACCGCGAGAAGGGCGGCCAGGGTGAGATACTTCTTCATGTCTGCCTCTGCTGGATAGGAGTAAGAGCCACGGTTACCTGTAGGGGACCAGGGGGGCCGGTCCGCAACAAAACCGCGGGCAAGGTAGTCGAACCTGTCCAAAAGTCAAACATCAAGAACTCCCCCGTGCCCCCCGTACCCGCGTGCATCGCCACGGGGGACCGAGTCGGAGGGGGCGGGCTGCACAGCCCGGGCGGAACGCCTTGGGCGGCGCCGGGTAGGAGAGGGGTCTTGCCGGGCGCATGGACGGCCAGCGGGAGACGTCTCCCGCTCGAGACCCTGCCCGTCCCCACCCTGGGGCCTGCGGCCCCACATTCCCCCAGCCGGTGTACTTTCGAGCATGCCCCGACTTCCTGAGACCCTTGGTGACCTGAAGCGCTCCCCGTGGGCCGAGGCCCCGCTCCGCGGGCGCACGGTGCGCGACGAGCTGCGCAGCAACCTTCTCCGCCTGCTCGAGGCCGGTGAGCCGCTCTTCCCCGGCATCGTGGGCTACGAGGACACCATCCTGCCGCAGCTCACCAACGCGCTGCTGGCGCGGCACCACTTCATCCTGCTGGGCCTGCGCGGCCAGGCCAAGAGCCGGATCCTCCGCCAGCTCACGCGCTTCCTCGACGAGGCCATTCCGATCGTGGCCGGGAGCGAGGTGAACGACGATCCCTTTGCCCCGATCTCCAAGTACGCGCGCGAGCGCCTGGCCGAGTGCGGCGACGCCACCACGATTGCCTGGCTGCCGCGGGACCAGCGCTACGTCGAGAAGCTGGCCACGCCGGATGTCACCGTGGCGGACCTGATCGGCGACGTGGACCCCATCAAGGCGGCGCGCGGCGGACACCTGCTCTCCGACGAGCTCACCATGCACTTCGGGCTGCTGCCGCGTGCCAACCGCGCCATCTTCGCCATCAACGAGCTGCCGGACCTCTCGGGGAAGGTGCAGGTGGGCCTCTTCAACATCATGCAGGAGGGCGACGTCCAGATCAAAGGCTACCCGGTGCGGCTGCCGCTGGACGTGCTGCTGGCCTTCACGGCCAACCCCGAGGACTACACCGCGCGCGGCAAGATCATCACGCCGCTCAAGGACCGGATCGGCTCGGAGATCATCACCCACTACCCGCGCAGCGTGGAGCTGGGCATGGCCATCACCGCGCAGGAGGCGTGGACCCAGCGCGGGCGGCGGCCGGTGCGGACCCCGGACTTCGTGCTCGAGGTCATCGAGCGCGTGGCCTTCGAGGCGCGCGGGGACAAGCGGGTGGACAAGCGCTCCGGCGTGAGCCAGCGCCTCCCCATCAGCGTCCTCGAGCACGCCATCTCCAACGCCGAGCGCCGGACGCTCGTCGCGAAGGAGCCGGAGGTGGTGCCGCGGCTCAGCGACGTCTACGCGTCCATCCCCTCCATCACCGGCAAGCTGGAACTCGAGTACGAGGGCGAGCTGCAGGGGGGCGAGGCCATCGCCAAGGAACTCATCCGGCGGGCTGCCGGCGTCACGCTCGACGAGCGCCTCGGCGACATCGCGCTCGACAGCGTGGTGCACTGGTTTGACACCGGCGGCGCCCTCAAGGTGGAGGGCGACGAGCGGAGCGACCTCTGCCTCAAGGGCTTCCAGGTGGTGCCAGGCCTCGTGGACGCCGCCGTGGCCGGCGAGCTCGCCACGCGGGACGACGCGCCGGGCCTCGTGGCCGCCTGCGAGCTCATCCTCGAGGGCCTCGCCGCCCACAAGCGCATCAGCCGCAACGAGGAACTCGGCTACACCCGCGCGCGGCCGGAGCGGAAGGATCCGATGGGCGGGTACGGCAAGGGGCACTTCGGCTGAGGCGCGCTTGGCACGACCGCGGGGTGGATCGGCAGGGGCACGGTGGGCTCACCGCGGGGTGAGCCCACCGTTTCTTCGCGACCCGCCCTGCCGCCCAGCCTCCGCAAGGATGGCATCCAGCAGCCCGCCCGAGGGCGCGTCGTCGGTCAGCTGCCAGAACATGATGCCGCCCAGGCCGTGGCGGCGGGCCCAGCGGGTCTTGAGGCGGACGGAGGTGGTGTCGTCGTAGGTGGCGTACTCGCGGGTGGCCGGGTTGTAGGCATACGGCGCCTCCGCGTCCCGGTCCCAGTGCCGCGTGAAGCCGGCGAGGCCCGCGTCGATGTCCCGCCAGCTCACGCCGCGCTCGAACCAGGCCGCCTGGTAGCGGCCGCCGCCGGCGGAGTCCACCCCGCCGAAGACGCGGGCGTAGAACGCCGCCCCGATGGCCACCTTGGCGCGCGGCACGCCGAGCGAGTCGAGCAGGTGGAGGGCATGTTCCACCGATTCCTGCTGCTGGCGGGTGCTGCGGAGCGGGGTGTGGTGGCCGGTTTCCTTGCTGTAGCCGTGGACCAGGTCGTACGTCATGAGGTGGACGCGGTCCACCACGGGCACCACTGCGGCCCAGTCGATCGCCTGCGTCAGGTAATCGGAGAAGCCACCCGCCGCGAAGGTGATTTCGGGACCCGGGCCGAGCGCCGCCCGGAGCGCCCGCACCAGCGCGGTGAAGCTCTCCCGGTCCCACGGCACGTAGCGGTGGCCGGGCGGCCCGGGAATCACGGGATATTCCCAGTCGAGGTCGATGCCGTCGGTGCCCAGCGAGTCGTTGAGCCGACGCACCGAGGCCGCGAAGATCTTCCGGCCGCTGTCGCTCTCGAAGACCACCGAGCAGGTGGCGCAGCCGGTCCAGCCGCCGAGGGAGAGCAGCACCCGGAGCTGGGGGTTCTGCCGCTTGAGTGCCACGAGTGCCGGGATCGTGGTGCGCGCGGCGAGCGTGTCCACGAAGAGCTCGCTCCCGCGCAGGTGCCCGAAGCTGTAGATGATGTGCGTCAGCCGCTCCGGGTGGTGTGCCCGGAAGGCGGCGCTGTCCCCGGGGTAGTACCCGATGACGGCGAGCGGCAGCGAGGCGTGGGCACAGGCGCCGAGCGCCAGCGCGAGGAGGGGCAGGAGGAGGCGGGTTCGCACCGTGTCACCAGCCGCGGGCGCGGGCCCGCTCCAGGATGACCTGGGCGGCGCCGTCCAGGCCGAGCAGCCCAGTGTTGAGCACCATGTGGAAGTGGCTCGGGTCGTCCCAATCACGGCCGTAGTGCTCGCGATGATACCGCGCCCGCTGCCGGTCGGTCTGGTCGAGGAGGCGTTCCGCTTCCTCCGGGGAGACCCGCTCCGACTCGGCGGCGAGGCGGATGCGGAAGGGACGCGCCGCCACGACCTTTACGTGGAGCGCGTCGTACCCCTCGCCGAGCACGGCCGGGGCAGCGCGGCCCACGAGCACCTTCCGCCCCTCGGTGGCCACCTCCTTCACCACCATCTCGGTGATGCGCACCAGGCTCGGCTCCTCGGGCCCCACGGCCACGCCGAGTTCGGGGACCGCGTACTCCTGCGAGGAGTTGGTCAGGGCGCGGGCCAGGCGTTCCACGAAGCCGGGGGCGCGCTCGTCCTGCGCCGCCACCACCTCGGGAGCCAGCCCGGCGCGGCGCGCCACGCGATCCACGATCTCGTTGTCCACCACGCTCCACCCCAGGCCTTCGGCCACCAGCCGGGCCACCTCGGAGCCGCCGGCGCCGTACTGGCGCGAAATGGTGATCAGCATCGATGCCTCCGTCCGCGCTGGGCGCGGCTCAAGGTGCAGCCGCCCGGCGGGGGCCACAAGGTGGTCACGCGTCCCGCCGCGGCGCGAAGCCCAGCACCGCCAGCCCGCACATCACGGCGCCGAGCCCCAGCGTGACCGGCACGCCGAAATGCTCCGCGATCCACCCGGCCTGGAAGGCGCCGAAGGGCGCCATGCCGAGCACCGTGAGCGAGTAGAAGCCCATGACCCGGCCGCGCAGGTGGTCGGGCACCCGGACCTGCAGGTGGGTGTTGGTGCTGATGTTGTTGAGGATCATGGCGGCGCCGGCGCAGGCCAGCACCGCCGCGGCCGGCACCACGGCCCGCACCAGGGCCAGGAGCGCCAGCGCCGCGCTGAAGAGGAGCCCCGCCCGCCGGATCACCTGCAGCCGGTCGAAGGTGTGCCCGCGCGTGGCCATGAGCAGCGCCCCGATGCTGGCGCCGATCCCCACCGAGGTCATGAGCACCCCGTAGCCGGTGGCGTCCGAGGCCAGCGTGTCGCGGGTGTACACCGGCAGCATGCTGACGAACGAGAAGCCGAAGATGCTGTAGATCCCCGTGAGCAGCAGCAGCGAGCGCGGCCCCCGCTCCCCGAGCGCGTGGCGCGCCCCTTCCGCGAAGGTGGCGGCCCGCGTCTCGGCGTGCGGTGCCCCGGCGGTGCCGCGCATCAAGGCCAGCGCGCCGATGGCGGCAATGAAGCTGGCGGAATTCAGGTAGAAGCAGGCCGCGCTCCCGAACGCCGCGATGGTGGCCCCGGCGATGGCGGGCCCCACGATGCGGGTCAGGTTGAAGTTGGAGGAGTTGAGCGCGATGGCGTTCATGAGCGAGTCCTTGCCCACCATCTCCACGATGAACGCCTGCCGGATCGGCACCTCGAAGGCGGCGGAGGTGCCGTGCAGCACCGCCAGCACCATCACCAGCTGCACCGTGATGTGGCCCGTGGCCGTGAGCGTGGCGAGCGCCAGCGCGTCACACAGCATGAGGGACTGCAGCACCAGCAGGGCGCGGCGGCGGTTCACCCGGTCCGCCAGCACGCCGCCCCACAGGGTGAACAGGAGGATCGGCAGCGACTCGAGGGCGCTCACCACCCCCACGAGGAAGGGCGAGTTGGTGAGCTCCAGGACCAGCCAGCCCTGCGCCACCACCTGCATCCAGGTCCCCACCAGGGACACGAACTGGCCCACGAAGAACAGCCGGAAGTTGCGGGACCGGAGGGAGGGGAACAGGGTGAGGACCCGCTCGCGGGCGGAGGGGCGCTGGGCGTCGGCGGGGGCGTCCATGGGCCGAACATAGCACAAGGCCCGCCGGCGCGGACCTCTCGCGCGTCCCCGGGTTATACTCAGGTTGCGGCCGCCCCGCGGGTGGCCGGGATTCCTTCAGCGGCGCGGAGCCCCATGCGCTACACCACCTACTCCAAGTACGTGCCGGGCATGGCCGAGGCCGTGAACCTCCAGGCCCTGCTGGACCAGCTCGGCGACTTCCTGCTCCAGTCCGGCTTTGCCGGCGAGAGCTGGTGGGGCGGCGAGGAGCCGGCCGACCGCTCCATGGACGCCCTCCGCGAGGCCATCCTCAAGGCGCTCATGGAGTCGGGCCAGCTCACCGACGACATGATGAAGCTCATGCGCGGCGAGTCCACCGGCAGCCCTGAGCGGGACGCGGAGACCGAGGCCCAGCTGGCCCAGCTCCTCGACCAGATCGTGCAGCGCCTGCTGGAGGAGGGCTACCTCAAGATGGAGCAGGCGCCGCAGATGCCGGCCGGCTACTCCGAGGTCACCGGCCCGCACGGCCAGGCGCGCTCGGCGGCCCGGCAGGTGCAGTTCGGCCTCACCGAGAAGGGCGCCGACTTCCTCGGCTTCAAGACGCTCAAGGAGCTGCTCGGCTCCATCGGCAAGTCGAGCGTGGGAGCCCACGACACCGTGCACCTGGCCACCAGCACCGAGGCCGAGGCCGCAAGCAAGCCCTACGAGTTCGGCGACACACTGAACCTGGACGTGCCCGCCACACTCGCCAACGCCATCGCCCGCGAGGGGCTCGCCATGCCCCTCAACCTCGAGTATGGCGACCTGATGGTGCACCAGTCGGAGTACCGGTCGTCGGCGGCCACGGTGCTGATGCTCGACTGCTCGCACTCCATGATCCTCTACGGCGAGGACCGCTTCACGCCCGCCAAGAAGGTCGCGCTCGCGCTCACGCACCTCATCCGCACCCAGTTCCCGGGCGACAGCATCCGCTGCGTCCTCTTCCACGACTCGGCCGAGGAGATCCCGCTCGCGGCGCTCCCGTCCGTGGCCGTGGGCCCGTACCATACCAACACCGCCGAGGGCCTCAAGCTGGCCCGGCGGATCCTGATGGCGCAGAAGAAGGACATGCGCCAGGTCATCATGATCACCGACGGCAAGCCCTCCGCCATGACACTGCCCGACGGGCAGGTGTACGTGAACAGCGTGGGCCTCGACCCGCGGGTGCTC
>JBGAOL010000100.1:0-11206 GCA_044221825.1 Gemmatimonadales bacterium | reverse complement strand
AATTTCCCGAGCACGATGTTGCTCGAGACCTTGATTCCCTCCGCCAGCGTGAGGCTGCCCTCGGTCTTGTGGTCGTCGTGGATGGTGCGGGTGTCGCCGCGGCTGTTGACCGGCATCACCCACTCGCCATGCTCGGCGAAGACCCGGTCGGTCGAGTCCACCCGGCCGAGGGAGAGCAGCGCGGCGGCGGTGAAGATCTTGGCGGTGGACCCGGGCTGGAACGGGTCGGTGAAGAAGGTGGGCCGGTTCCCCACGCGGCGGGTGCCGCGCCCGCCCACCAGGCGCCGCGACGCCGCAGCCAGGATCTCCCCGGTGTGCGGGTCCATGAGCACGATGTCGCCGCCCAGGGCGTCGTACTTGTCCATCGCCTCGTCCAGCGAGCGCTCGGCGATTTCCTGCAGCTCCGCGTCGAGCGTCAGGTACACGTCCCGCCCCGGCACCGGCTCCCGGCGGAGCCGCGAGGGCGACTCGTAGCGCCGGCCACGGAAATCCTTGAGCACCACCCGCTCGCCGGGCTCGCCCCGCAGCAGGGAGTCCAGCTGCATCTCGATCCCGCTCACGCCGCGCCCGCCGCTGTCCGCCGAGTAGGCCCCCACGATGCCACGCGCCAGCGCCTCGCCCGGATAGTGGCGGCGATAGGTGCCGTCGAGGTGCACGCCGCGGAGGTCGCGGAGCGGCCGCACCTGGAGCCCGCTGAACGGCCCCGGGTACGCCACCCACCGCTTGCTCCGCACTTCACGCAGGACCCGGTCGGCAGGAAGGCCGAGCGCGCGGGCGATGGTGCGCGCATCCTGCCCCTTCTCCCGCAGCTCGTTCGGCGCGATCCCGACCGCGAAGTACTCCTGCGTCACCGCGAAGGGCACGCCGTTCCTGTCGAAGATGCCGCCCCGGCGGGCCTCGAGCACCTCCGTCACCTGCCGGACTTGCGCCGCCTCGGCCTTCCATCGCGCACCCTCCACCACCTGCAACTGCACCGCCCGCCCGATGACCAGCAGCGCCCCGAGCACCAGCGCGCCCTCGATGAAGCCGATCCGGACGGAGGACTTGGCCATGCGTCAGCGCTCCCCGGGCAGCAGGCGGAGGTTCACGAACTCCGAATCCGCGGGAAAGTGCAGCCCGAGCTCCTGCTCCGCGCGGTCGCCGAGCACCCGCCGGCTGGTGGCGATGCGGATGTTCTTCTGTAGCGCCGCTTCCTCTGCCTCGAGCGCGCTGCGCTCCTCCTGCAGGGCCCGCACGCGCCCGGCCGCGGGATACGCGAACGCCTGCCGCCCCTGGATCATCCCGGTGACCACCAGGAAGAACAGGAGCCACAGCATGACCCAGTGACGGCCCTTGAGCTTACGCTTGGCGGTAGATGCGGAGGGTGGCACTCCGGGCCCTCGAATTGGTGGCGATCTCGGCGTCGGTCGGGCGGATCGGCTTGCGGGGCTCCAGCGCCCCGAGCGGCCGTCCCCGGCAGGTGCAGATGGGCTGCTCCGGGGGACAGATGCAGGCGCGCACCCACTCCTGGAATGCGTGCTTCACCAGCCGGTCCTCACCAGAATGATAACTGATGATCGCCAGCTTCCCACCCGGGGGAAGTGCCTCGCGGAAGGCGGGGAGCGCCGTGGCGAGGCCCGGCAGTTCCTCGTTCACGGCAATCCGGACCGCCTGGAAGAGCCGCGCAAAGTCCCCGGGGCCGCTCCGGGGGCCCAGCACGGCGCGGATGGCGTTGACCAGGTCGTCGCTGGTGACAAAGGACCGGGTGGCGCGCCGCCGGACCACCTCCCGGGCCAGCCGACCCGCCTGCCGCTCATCCCCGTACTCGGCGAAGACCCGGCGAAGCTCGCCCTCGGGCTCCCCGTTGAGGAGGTCGGCGCCGGTCGGGCCGTCCTGGCTCATGCGCATGTCGAGCGGGGCACCCGGCCGGAAGCTGAACCCGCGGGCTTCGTCGTCGAGCTGGTGGGACGACACGCCGAGGTCGAGCAGGATGAAATCGGGCTGGAAGGCCTGCACCTCGGCCACCACAGCCGGGTCGGCGTAGGCGCCGGCGAGGTAGCGGATGTGCCCGGTGCCGAGCCGGGCCCGGGCCGCGGCCAGTGCATCCGGGTCGCGGTCAATCCCCAGCACCTCCGCGCCCTGCCCCAGGAACAGGGCCGCGTGCCCGCCGCCGCCCAGGGTCCCGTCCACCACGCGCCGTGCTCCCCGGGCCGCCGCCGCGATCTCCTCGGCGAGGACGGGACGGTGATACGCGGACGCGGAGTCGGGCACCGGCGCCTCCCGGGAAGCAGAACACCCCGCCCGCGGGTGCGGACGGGGTGTGGTGAGCAACGGGGCTGACGGGGCTCGAACCCGCGACCTCCGCAGTGACAGTGCGGCACTCTAACCAAGCTGAGCTACAGCCCCTGGACTAGAGAGCGCCGAATATAGGCAGGCCTCCCATGGAACGGTAGGGGCCGGGCCCGCAAGCGACGCGGGGCGGGAGCTCGTGGCCCCCGCCCCGCACCCAGCGCTGGAACGACGCCGACTACTTGCAGTAGACGCGGATCATGGACGCCGTCCGCGGCTTGAGCCCGCTCACATAGCGAGTGAGCTGCTCCCAGGTGCCCTTCTGGCTGGCGCCCGGCCCGTCCACGTAGGCCTGCGAGCCGGCCAGCGACTGCTCGGCTTCAGTGGTGAAGGTCTCCACCGCGCGGGCCGCGTCGCAGGACTTGCTCTTCTCGGCCTCCTGGTCCTTGGCCACGATCAGGTTCACCAGCGCCAGCGCGCTGTAGTAGTTGGCGATCGGTGCGAGCCGCCCGGTGGGGTTGGCCAGCGCCTTGATGGCGCGCAACGTGTCCACGGCCACCTGCCAGTTCTGCGACTGGATGAGCGGCACCGCGCCCTGCAGCATGAAGCTGGCGGCGCCCTCCTTGGCCTGGGCATCCCCATTCTTCGCCGCGAAGGCGATGAACGGGTCGGCGTGCACGTAGTCCTTGGCGTCCTGGCGGTTCTTGGCCTCCTGCAGCGCGAAGCCGACCGCCGAGGCCGAGTCCACCGTGAGCAGCGCTCCCAGCGTGTTGAGCAGGCTGTCGCTGGCGCCCAGGCGCGAGTAGCCGCCGGCCACCAGCTTGAGCAGCGTGGCGTTCCCCGGGAACTTCTTGAGCGCCCGCGAGCCGTACGCCAGGTACCGCGCGGTGTCCGGCCGGATGTCGGCCGTGGCCAGGTACTTGAGGAAGAAGGTGGTGTCGGCGCGGGTCGAGTCGAGCGCGATGATCTGCTCGAGGTCGTCGAGGGCGCCGCTGTAATTCTCGCGGAAGATGCGCGCGTTGGCCCGGAGCTCGATCAGGTCGATGTTGCCCGGGTCGAGCCGCAGGCCTTCATCCGCCACCTGCTCGGCGGCCTCCGGCTTGCCGGCCTGGAGGAACTTCTTGAATACCAGCTCGCGCAGCGGCTGGTTGGTGGGCGCGATCCGGAGCATCTGGCTCAGCGCGTTGATCATCTTCGCCGTGTCGGCGGTGGCCTCGTAGCCGGCCGCCAGCTGGGTCCAGGCGGCGAGGCTCAGCGGGTCGCCCTCGACGGCCACGGCGAAGTAGCGCATGGCTTCCGCACTGTCCGCGGCGCGGCCGCGCGCCAGCGCCAGGGTGCCCATGCAGTAATTGGCCAGGCCGTTCTTCGGCATGGCGTCGAGCGCCTTCTTGGCGGCCTGCGCCGCCTTGTCGGGCGCATTCTTGGACTGGTCGATGCAGGCCTTGGCGTCGGCCCACGACTTGAAGGCCGGCGCGAACCCCTCGGCGATCTTGTCGCCCACCGCTGCGATGTTCTGCCCCGCCCCCTGCGCGGCGCTGACCACCGTGCCCGCCTCGTCCGTCATCCCCGCGAGGCGGGAGGTGACGCTGAAGCGGCCGTTCGCATCCTTCGTCAGCGTGGAGTAGATGATGGCACGGGCGCCGAGCGAGCGGCCCAGGTCGCGGAGCGGGATGAAGCTCAGGATGGCGTCGGCCGGGTAGCCAAACTCCACCAGCGCGCGATTCATGTCCTCCCGCGCGAGCAGCCGGAACTGCCCGTTGGCGGCCTTCTCGACCTTGCCCCGGATGGCCTCACCAAGCGCCACCGAGGAGGCTGAGTCCGCCGCCGTGAAGGTGTGCGGGTTCCCGACCAGCAGGCGCGGGGAGTTGGCCACCTGAGTCCCGGGGGCCTGGCGCCGGGTCGGAATCTGGGCGGCGAGCACCGTGGTGCCGCCGACGAACAGGCCGAGGGTGAGCAGACGAGCCAGGCGCATCAATTCATCTCCACATTTGGGGGTACCGGGGCAGCGATGCAAGCGCCGTACCGGACGCCAACGACGATGGGCGAAGAGGGATTCGAACCCCCGACATCCTGCGTGTAAGGCAGGCGCTCTGAACCAGCTGAGCTATTCGCCCGCTCACGGCCCGGCCGCGTCCGCGACTGGGCGATTTCCGGCCCCCCGGCTACAGCGCGATGCCGAGGGGAAAGAGCACGCAGTATCCCAGGACCAGCAACGCCGCGGCGCCGGTGGTGCCACCGGCCTGCAGCCACGCATAACCGGCCACCAAGGAGACGATGGCCGCGGTCAGGAGAACGACATTACGCCTCCCGAACCGAAGCCCCCGTCCGGGAGTAAGAGAGTCGGAACTTGGCATGGGAACTGAGCTTAGTGCCTCGAAGGCGGTTGGTCAACCGCTTCCGGCGCCGGATTTCCGGGGGCCGGGGGCGGATCCTCTTCCTCCTGCGGGGGCTCGGGCCAGCCGATGTCGAGCGCGGCCCGCCGGGGACGGTCGCGGCGGCGGCGGGCGTACACGGCGGCTCCCACCAGCAGGGCCATGAGCAGCCAGAGCCCCGACGCCACGAACCAGGTGACCAGGCTGTAGCGGAGCCGGAGTTCACGCTGCCAGGTCTCCTCGAAACGGCCGGGCGAGAGTCCGGTGGCGGCCACCAGCGCACTATCGAACACCTCGCCCGGACCCAGCCGCTCCACCAACCGTGACAGGTCGCCCTCCGGCGTTCGGCGCGCCACTTCGGCCACGGCGGAGGCGGCGAGGGCGTAGGCCACGTCGGCCGAGCGGGCGGACCCGCGGAGCATCGCATCGAGACGGTCGAGACTCGGCAACCGGCCGCCCGCCACGGCCAGGTTGAGCTCGAGGTTGACGAACCGCTCCAGCTCGCCAGACGCCCAGGCGGCGTACCCCTCGTCGAACCACAGCGGGACGCGCGCCTTCACCCGTTCCCGGAGCACCAGGTGCGCCAGTTCGTGCCGGAGGGTGCGCGGCAGCTCGGGCAGGTCCGCGCGGAGGAGGATGGTGCGCGCGGCGGGGAACGCCACCCCGGCGCCCCACGCGGGGGCCCGGCCGCGGGTCAGCCGGGCGAGCGCCGCCGAGTCGGGGGCCAGGACCAGCGTGAAGGGGGGCGGAGCCACGCGCCCGATCCCCGGCCAGTCACGCACCTGCCCTGCCCCTTCGGCGAGCGTGGTGGCCAGGGCCTCGAGCGCCGGTGGCGCCACCACGGTGACCTCCCCCACCTGGACGGCGAGGGAGTCGAGCGCGAGGACGAGCAGGAGGGGCAGGACCATCGGGAGGGCGGCCGCGGCGGCCCCGGGTGGGACGGCCGCGGGCCGGCGTGCCTAACGGGGCGGCTCGCCGCCCGCCGCGACGAGGTCGAGCATTTCCTTGCAGCGCTTGCCCCAGGGATTGAACTTGTTGGCCTTGAAGCCGTCGGTCCACGCCTGGTTGGCCGCGTCCCGGTCCTCGACGAACCAGTTGGCGCGGCCCAGCTCGTAATAGGCCTCGATCAGGTTGGGCCCGAGCTGGAGCGTCTTCTGGAAGAAGGTCACCGCGTCCTCGTACATCTCACGCTCGAGGTACACGAGGCCCAGGTAGTAGTGGGCGTAGAGCGTGGCCTTGCGGTCGTTGTCGAGGCGGATGGCCTTGGAGAGGTGCTCGATGGCCTCGCCGAAAATCCGCTTCTTGAGGCAGATGTACCCCACGTTGATGCGGGCCAGCGAGTTGGCCGGCTCCTTCATCAGCACCTTGGAGAAGGTGGCCAGCGCATCGTCATAGTCCTCGTGCAGCATCTGCGCCCAGCCCAGGAGCGACTGCGCCTGGATCTCCGAGGGCGCCAGGGTCAGCGCCTTGCCCAGCGCCTGGATCGCGCCCGCGTAATCGCCCAGGGAGATGAGGCTCCAGCCCTTCTCGATGTACGTCGAGGCGCCGAGGTGGTCCTGCTGCACCACGGGACGCGCGCCGGTGAAGGCCGGGGCGGAGGCGCTGTCGGTGGCGGCCGCCATCTGCTTGAAGCGGTCCACCAGCTGGCGGATCTCCTCCTTCACGTAGCCCAGCTCCACCAGCGCCGCATCCACGCGCTTGAAGTACGCGATGATCTCGCGCTTGAGCGCCTCGCGCTCGGCTGAGGCGGTCACGGTCTCGATGCGCGCGGCCAGGTCCCGGTACTGTTCCCGGAAGGCGGCCACGAGGGGTTCGGAACTGCGGGCGGGCTCGCTCACGGCAACGCTTCCTCCAGGGCCAGCCGCTCCGAGCTCGAGAGGAGCCGGGCGGCGTTGAGCACCACGATGGTCCGGCCGGGCCGGGTGATGATCCCGCTCACGTACTGGGCCGCGAGCCCGCGGACGATGGGCGGCGGCAGCGTGATGGTGGTGCTGTCCACCCGGAGCACCTCCCGCACCTGGTCCACCACCACGCCGACCTGCTGGTCGGTGAGGCGCACGATGATCACGCGGGTTTCCTCGCGGTGGGTGGCCTCGAGCGACAGCCGCTTCCGCAGGTCCACCAGCGGCACGGCCCCCTTCCCGTAGGGCATCATCCCCTCGAGGAAGTCGGGGGCGTTGGGCAGCGGGGCCGGGACTTCGTAGCGCAGGATCCGCTCTGCCTCGGCGATGCCGAGGGCAAACTCCTGCCCGCCCAGCCGGAAGACCACGAACTGCAGTTCATCGCCGGTCATGCCGCCCCCTCCTTGCCGCGTCCCCATCGCTCGGCCAGCAGGCCGAGATTGAGCACCGGGATCCAGCCGCGCTGGTCGCGCACCGCCCCGCTGGCCCAGGCGGCAAGCCCCGGGTGGCCATCGCCCGGGAGGAGCGCGCCAGTGGGCGCGGCATCGGCCTCGTCCACCTCCAGCGCCGCCCACCGGCCGTCCACCTGCGCCAGGACCACGGTGTCGCTCACCGCGGCCGGTGGGGTGCCCCCCGCGAGCAGGGCGCCGAGGTGAAACAGCGACACCAGCCGGCCCCGCGCCTCGATCACGCCGCGCAGGGCCGGCGAGTGGCCCGGCACCTTCTGGATGCCACCCGGCGCCGTGACTTCCACGACGGCCGTCATCGGCAGGCCGAGGCGCTGGGTGCCGACGCGCACCACGAGCAGGCGGTCGCTCATCGGCGTGGCAGCTCCCGGAGCAGCGCGCCGATCCGGTCCGCCATGGCGCCGAGCGGGAGGACCAGGTCGGCGCCGCCCGCCTCGAGCGCGGCACCCGGCATCCCGTAGATGGTGGCGGTGCCGCGATCCTGGGCGATGCCGACGCCGCCGGCATCGTGCAGCGCGCGCAGGCCCGTGGCGCCGTCGCGGCCCAGCCCCGTCAGCACCACGCCGATGGCCGCGGCCCCGGCCAGGTGCGCCACGTCGTGGAACAGGGGATCGGCGGCGGGCCGCACGCCCCACACGGGCGCCTCCTGGTCGAGGCGGAGCTGCAGCTGCCCGCCGTGGTCCACCACGCGCAAATGATAATCCCCGGGGGCGAGGTACGCGGTGTCGGCCTTCACGGGCATGCCGTGCTCCGCCTCCACCACCGTGAGCGCCGCGAGGCCGTTCAGCCGCTCGGCCAGGCTCCGCGTGAAGCCGGCGGGCATGTGCTGCACCAGCAGCACCGCCGCCTCGAGGCCCACCGGCAGCGCGGGCACCAGCTCCGCCAGTGCGCGTGGCCCGCCGGTGGAGGCCGCGATGGCGACGAGGCGCCGCGCCTCCCCGGCGGGACGCGCCAGGGCGTGCGCCCCGCTCACCCGCGGCCGCGCCAGGACCGGGACCCGGCGCACGTCGGCGGCGACCGCCGCGCGCAGCGCCGCCAGCAGCCGCGTCGCGATGCGCATGGCGCTGAGCCGCCCGCCGCTGGCGTCCTCCTTGGGCACCAGCTCCACCGCGCCCAGCTCCAGGGCGCGGATGGACGCGGTGGCGTCGCGACCCGCGAGGGCGCTCACCACCACGATGGGCCGGGGCGCCTCGGACATGATGTAGCCGATGGCCTCGAGCCCGCCGAGCCCCGGCATCTGCAGGTCCATGGTGACCACGGCCGGCTGCAGCTCGTGCACCTTGGCGAGCGCCTCCTCACCGCTAGCGGCGCTGCCCACCACGCGAAACTCGCCGGAGCCGGCCACCAGCTCGCTGACGAGGCGCCGGAAGAAGGCGCTGTCGTCCACCACCAGGACGCCGGGCAGCTCAGAGGGTGGTGTCATCCTGCCCCACCGAGCGCACCAGCACCTGGCCGCCGGCCACGTCGAACCACACCGACCGCCCCTGCCCCCCGCCCACGAGCTCGCCGATGACCGGGATGGCGAGCCCCGTGAGAACTTCCCGGGTGGCGATGACGTTGCGGTCGCCCATCTGGATGGAGCCGGCGGGCGCGAGCGCCTGGAACATGCTGGCCCCGCCCACCAGGCGGGCGGTGAGCCGCCGCCGGTCGGCCCCGAGGCCCGTCATGGCCTCCAGGGTGGCCGGGATCGCCGTCTGCGGGAACCGGCCCGGGTTGTCCGTCCCGCGGCCGAGGGACCGTGAGGGGAGCAGGATGTGCGCGAGGCCGCCCACCTTCGCCTCACGGTCGTGCAGCATCACCGCCACGCAGCTGCCGAGGCCGAGCGTCACCAGGAGGCCCTCGCCGGCGAGGACCCGGAAGTCGGCCACGCGGACCAGGATCTCCACCGCCATCAGGCGACCTTCCGGTAGATCCGCTCGCGCGGCTCCAGCAGCTCGTAGCGCGCGCGCGCGGGCCCGAGGATGCTCTCCACCTTGCCGAGCACCAGCACGCCGCCCGGCAGCAGCGCGTCGGCAAATCGATGCATCAGGCGCTCCTGCACCTCACGATCGAAGTAGATGATCACGTTCCGGCAGCAGATGAGGTCGAACGTCCCGGGCGCGGGCTGGGCCTGGCTCAGGTCGTAGGTGCCGACGGCCACGAGCGCGCGCAGCTCGGGACGCACCACGAACTCGTCCTCCCCCTCCGGCAGGCACCACCGGGCCACCACGGCCGGGTCCGCATCCCCGAAGGCGCGGCGCGGGTAGCGCGCGGCGCGGGCCCGCTCCAGCGAGCGCCGGTCCACGTCGGTGGCATCCACCCGGAGGCGTGAGAGCCAGGCACCGCGGTCGAGCTGCTCCAGCACGCCCGCCACCAGCATGGCGATGGTGTACGGCTCCTCGCCCGACGCGCAACCGGCGCTCCAGGCCCGGAGCCGCCCCTCGCGCGCGGTGAGCAGGTCGGGCAGGACGCGGCCCGCCAGGCAGCGCCACGTCTCGGGATTCCGGAAGAAGGTGGTGACGTTGATGGTGAGCGCGTCGAGCAGGCGGTCGAATTCCGCGGCGTCACGGTCGAGCAGCGCCACGTAGGCCTCGAGCGTGTGCACGTTGCACGCGCGCATCCGCACCGCGATCCGGCGCCGCAGGCACTTGTCCTTGTAGACGCCGAGGTCGAGGCCGGCCCGCGCCTGGATGCGGCCCGCCAGCGCGTCCAGCCCCGGCTGGGCCAGCTCCGTCACGCGGGGCCGTCCAGCGTGTCGAGGTTGGCGCGGGCCAGCTGGTGGCTCGGGTTGAGCTCGGTAACCCGCTTCCAGCAGGCGCGGGCGCGTTCCCGGTCGCGCCGCTTGTAGGCGATGTTGCCCATCTTGAAGTACAGGTCGTCGCCGAGGGCGGGCGCCAGCTTGGCGGCGCGCTCGTAGGCCTCGAAGGCGTCGTCGTAGCGGCCGGCGCGGTAGAGGAGGTCGCCCAGGTTCTTGGAGACCGGGGCAAGCGTCGGGTCCTCGGCGAGCGCGGTGCGGAGGGTGATCTCCGCCGACGGCAGGTCCCCCGCCAGCTCCAGCAGCACGGCCAGGTTGTTCCGGAGCACCGCATTCCCGGGATGCGCGGTGCTGCCCCGCTCCGCCACCTCGAGGGCCTGCGGCAGGTCGCCCTGGCAGGCCACGGCGAGGGCCATCGCCCAGTACCAGGTGGGCGGGCGCGGCCGGTCGCCGAGGAGCTCCGCGGCGCGCTGCAGCCGGCTCACGGCCACGTCGGCATCATTCCGCTTGAGCGCGGTGACGCCCCAGCCGATCATCACGCGCGCGTCCTCGCGCGCCCGGGAGGCTGCCTCGGCGTACGCGGCCTCGGCGTCGGTCAGCCGCCCCAGCTGCTCGTAGGCGTAGGCCAGGTTGTGCCAGGTGCTGGCGCGCCGGGCGCCCCGTTCGAGCGCCAGCTGCAGTCCCTCCACCGCCTCCGCCCAGCGCGCCTGCTTGAGCGCAATGAGGCCCAGATAGAACGGCGCCTGCGTCTCGTCCCCCCGGAGGTCGGTGACCCGGCGGAACTCCCGCTGCGCCTCGTCCAGCATCCCCGTCTTGTAGAAGGCGATGCCGAGATTCTGGTGCTCCTGCACCCGGAGGTCGTTGGCCCGCGGCGCCTCCGCGCGCGCCGACGTGCCGACGCGGCGGACGTACCCCGCCGTGATGAGCCCGTAAAGCGCCTGCGCCGCCTCGAACTCGATCAGCGAGCACTCATCGAAGACCTGCCGCACGTCCCGGGTGCCGTCGAGCAGCTGCAGCAGGCGCGCCTGCGCCGGCGAGAGCGCCACCTCTTCCGTGGGCGGGTGCGAGGCGTCGGTGGCGAAGACCAGGTCGAAACTTGGGATCTTCTTCTCGATCTGGCTCCACTCGTCCACCCGGCGCGCGCCCTCGAGCAGCAGCGACTCCGGGTTGATGGACACGGTGAACACCTGTCCCTCGGGGCGGACGCCCGCCTCGAAGTTGAAGGTGCCCTGGGTCCAGGTGAACAGGTGGTAGACCGCCTCCTCGATCTGGAGCGCCAGCAGCCGCTCCAGCTCCTCGCGCTTGACGGCGCCGGTCTCGATGAGGATGTCGCCGAGGCGCCGCTCGCGATGGGACTCCTGCAGGCGGATGGCGGTGTCCAGCTGCTCGGTGGTGACGAGCTGGTTCTTGCGGAGGAGGTCGCCGATCCGGTCGCGCCGGTTGACGATGGACGCATAGGTGATG
>JBGAOL010000099.1:0-11075 GCA_044221825.1 Gemmatimonadales bacterium | reverse complement strand
GGCGCACCGCGAACGCCGCCGCGAGCAGCATGCCCACGAGCATCCCGCCCTGGTGCATCCCGCTCACCTTGGTGGACTCGCCCGGCGTGAGGCCGAAGACGCTGCCCGCGAAGGGCTCGAGCACCAGGTCCTGCGCGCTGTAGCCGAGCATGGCCACGAACACGAAGAGCGCGAAGCGCCGCGTCGTGGGATGCGCCCACGCGGCCCGCAGCGCCGCCTTGAAGTCGCCCCGCGCCTCGGCCTCGGCGGACGCCAGGCGCGCCGGCTCGAGGCCGAGGAGCGCGACGGCGCTCACCACGACGGCCCCGGCCCCGACGCCCGCCGACACCAGCACCAGCCGCTCCCAGCTGAAGGGATCGATGAGGTTGCCCACCAGCACGGTGGTGACGATGAACCCCGCGATCATCATGAGCCACACGATGGCCGCGGCCCGCGCCCGGCGCTCCGCGCGGACCCCGTCGGCCAGCAGGGCCAGCAGCGGCGTGCCCGCCGCGCTCACGCCGCAGCCGATCAGCGCAAAGCCCCCGACCGAGGCCGCGAGCCCGAGGGTGCGGTGCGTGGCGATGAGCGCCACGCTCGCCGCCGAGAGGGCGCCGGCCACGCCAAGGAGCAGCATGCCGAGCAGGATGGTGCGGGTCCGCGGCCCGCCCGCGTCGGACTGGTGCCCGAGCCGGGGCCGCGCCACGAACTGGATGGCGAAGTGCAGGGCCACCAGGGCGCCCGGCACCGAGGCGGGCAGCCCGAGCTCGATGACCATGACGCGATTGAGCGTGGCGGTCATGAGGACCACCACCGCCCCGATCGACCCCTGGACCAGGCCGAGCCGGACCACGTCGGGCCAGCCGAGTTCGCGCGCCAGCTTCATGCGCCCGCCCCGGCCCCGAGGGCCACCGCCGCTGCCATCATGCCAAGCACGTAGAGGACCACTCCTGTGCCGTTGTACCAGGGAGCCAGCTCGCGCGGGGCGCCGAGCCAGCGCTTCATGCAGGGGATCTGCACCGCCACCACCAGGCCCACCACGCCCGCCGCCACCGGGTGCCCCAGGTGGAGCAGCAGGCCGATCACCACGAGCTGCGGCACCAGCATCACCACGCACGCCACGATCGCCGCGCGCTCCGGCCCCAGCCGGGCCGGCAGCGATCCGATCCCGAGGCGGCGGTCCCCATCGAGCGACTTGTAGTCGTTGATGGTCATGATGCCATGGCAGCCCAGGCTGTAGAGCAGCGCCACCAGCAGGACCATCGCGGGCGGCAGCGCGCCGCCGAGCACCAGCGCCGTCCCCGTCACCCAGGCCAGCCCCTCGTAGCAGAGCCCCACCGCCAGGTTGCCCCACCAGCCGTTCTGCTTGAGCCGCACCGGCGGAGCGCTGTACGCCCACGCCAGCACCAGCCCGATGAACGTCGCCAGCGCCGCCGGCAGGCTGATGGCAAACGCCACCCCGAGGGAGGCGAGGCTGCCGATGATGGCGAAGGTGAGGCCCCAGGTCCCCGGCACCCGCCCCGAGGGGATGGGCCGGTCCGGCTCGTTGATGGCGTCCACGTGCCGGTCGAACCAGTCGTTGACCGCCTGGCTGGTGCCGCAGACCAGCGGCCCGCACAGGAGGATCCCGAGCGGCAGGAGCCACCGCCGCTCGCCGAGGGGCTGGCCGGCGGAGACGATCCCGCAGGCGAAGGCCCACATCGGGGGGAACCAGGTCACCGGCTTGAAGAGCGTGAGGACGGCCCTCGGCTCGGGGAGGCCCGGGGCACCGACCGATCGTAATGTGGACGAGACAGCAGTCATTGTCAAGAAAACCTGACACTCGCAGCGGACGGGGTCCGACCCCGGGGGGACACCCCCCGGGGCTCAGCGCTTGCGGCTCTTCTTCTTGGCGGCTGGGTCTTTGGGCTTGCGGGACGGCTTCGGGGCCACCACGGTGGCGATCCCGAGATTGTAACGCCGCAGCTTCACGTACAGGCTCTGGCGGCTCACTCCCAGCACCTCCGCGGCGGAGGTCCGGTTGTCGGCGGTGGTCTCGAGGGCGGCCTCGATGAAGTGGCGCTCCACCAGGTCGGTGGTGTCCCGGACCAGGTTCTTGAGCGACACGCGGCCCACGAGCGCGGTGAGTTGCTCCACGGCGCGCGTCAGGTCCCGGGCACCACGCGGCCCGAGCGCCAGGCGGCGGCCCACGTCCCGCACCAGGAGCACGAAGCCCTGCCTGCCCGCCGTCGTGAGCGCCGCCGCTGACACCTCGACGTCGCTCGTGCTGCCGAGCTCGCCGCGGAGGGAGGTCTCGAAGAGCCGCGCCACGCCATGCTCCCGCATCGTGGCCAGCAGGAGGCCCAGGTCCGCGCCCGGCCGGCCGAGCCAGCGGCTCAGGGGCTGGTTGCGGGCCTGGTCGTCGGTGGGCAGCTGGATCTGGTCGAGGAAGGCGCGATTGGCCATCACGATGCGCCCCTCGTCGTCCGTCTCCACGAAGCCGTCGGGGAAGGCCTGCAGCACGTCGCCGGCCATGGGCGTGGTGGCGGGGGCGGCCGCGAGGCCGTCGCCGACCTGCACCAGGCGCACGAGGAAGAGCGAGGTGCTGTCGTGCCGCACCAGCGACACCGCCACCTTGACCGTGCGGTCGCCCACCCGGATGCTGACGTCGTCCGCGCGCCCGTGCGCCCGGACCGTCACCAGCTGGTCGGAGACCAGGGCCTCATCGCCCCGCGCCAGGTCGAAGGGGAAGGTGCGGCCCACCAGCCGCTTGGCCGGCTGGTCGAAGAGCACGAGCGCCGCCGGGTTCGCTTCCACCACCTTCAGCGTGGTGGCGTCCACCAGGAGCACCGCCTCGGTGGAGACCTGGAAGAGCAGGCGGTAGCGGGTCTCGATGTGGCGCATGCGCCAGTAGTCGCGCTCGAGCGACTGCTGCGCCTCCACCAGCCGCTGCTGCAGCGCCGACACGGCCCGCAGGTCGCGGCCGATGGCCACCACGTGGTGCTCCCCCTGGCCCAGCCGCACCGCGGTATAGGCAATGGGGATGTCGTGCCCGGTGGTGGAGAGGTGGTTGATCTGCCGCCGGCGGGAAACTCCCTCGCGGGTTGCCTCGAGGAGCATTTCCTGGATCTTGCCCCGGCTCTCGGACGTGACCGTCTCCACCCACCCCTGTCCCAGCCATTGCCGGGACTCATCAAGGGGGGCTCAGAAGCGGCGGTCAGGATGGAAGCCATGGCCTGGTTGTCTTCCTCACCCAGGGACAGGGAACGAAGCCGCGCGTCGAAGGTTTTGGCTAAACCCTTCATTGTCCGTAGCTTAACTGGAGTGGTTTGTCGTCGTCAACAATGGACACGGCGAAGCAACCCATCCGGGGCCCCAACCGGGGCCATGCTGCGGGCAAGAACGATGGCGCCCTGGGCATCCACCGCCACACCATCAGCTCCGGATTGTCCGGCGAGGTCAGGCAGCTGCCTGAACAGCCCCCCGCCGAGCAGCACTCCGATTCGCGGATTCCGGGCCGCGCGGCGCACGCCCCGGACCACCCGGGGAACGCGGACGCCGAGCCGCTCCGTGGTGACGGACAGCGCCACCACGTCGTACCACTCCGCGGACAACTCCTCGTACAGGGTGGCCTCGTCCGACTCCCGGGGGGTGAGGACCACGTCCCACCCGTCGCGGGTCAGGCAATCGGCCACCAGCATGACACCAAGGGTATGCTGCTCCCCGGGGAACGGCCCCACGAGTGCCCGCGGCCGGGGGCCGCCGGCGGGGCCGTCTTCCGCGGCGCTGTGCCAGCGGGTCACCAGCTGCTCCAGCTGGCCGATCCCGATGGTGACGTCCACGAAGGACGCCGTGTCGTCCTCCCACTGGCACCCCAGCCGCTCGGCCACCTCCGGCATCACGTGGTCGCAGATCCACTCGAACGCCACCCCCTGCTCGAGCAATGCGTGGACGTACGCCTGCACCGCGCCATACGGCTGACGGGCCCGGGCAACCAGCTCACTCACGAGGTGGAGACGGTACGACTCGCCGGCGGGGTCCGCCGGGGCGGGCGGGGCGGGGCGGCGGGGATACGCGGCACGGACGACGACCCGCGGGAACGCGGGTGCGTGGGGTCCGGCCGGTGGAGCGGTGCCGCCGCGATGAGGTTCGGACACGGAGGCGCCCTCCTCGCGTGGGGGGTGGGCGAACCAAGGAAAAGGGAGTGCGCTGAACCTGCCTGATTCCGGACAGGGCGTCAAGCAAGTGTGTCAGCAGCGGGTGTCAATCTGGTGTCTAGATTGGATTACGTCAAGACTTCTTGACACTCGGCCGCCTTGCCCGTACGTTGGACCCGGTTCCGCTCAGGCCGCACCCCTTCCCCCCGGACTTCCCATGCGTGGCTTGGCCGAGCAGGCGAGCGCTCCTGTCGCGCATGCCCCCCTGATGGGGCCTCGCCGCCCGCGCGTCTATACCGCCGAGGAGCGCCGCCGGCGCGATACCTCCCGCTGGACCCTGGTCCAGGGGGTTCTGGCGCCGGTGCAGTTCCTCGTCTTCCTCATCCGCCTGGCCCTGGTGCTGCGCTACCTCGCCACCGGGCAGGGGTACGCGGCCGCCACGGTCTCGGTGGTGGTGAAGACCCTCACGCTCTACACCATCATGATCACGGGCTCCATCTGGGAGCACGAGGTCTTCGGGAAGTACCTTTTTGCGCCGTCGTTCTTCTGGGAAGATGTCTTCAGCATGCTGGTGCTGGCGCTCCACACTGCCTACCTGCTGGGACTCTTCACGGGGGCACTGAGTGCCACCCCGCTCATGCTGCTGGCCCTGGCCGCCTACGCGGCCTACATGGTGAATGCGGGCCAGTTCCTCTACAAGCTGCGGCTGGCCCGGCGCGAGGAGCGCGAGGGGGCGTACGCATGACGGCCATCCTGCCGCCGCCTGCGGGCTGCGCCATTCCGGCGCGGCCGGAGAAGGGCCTGCCGGTGCTCCGGGAGCGGGGCCAGCGCGAGGTCTTCTGCGGCCTCACCGGCATCGTCTGGCTGCACCGGAAGATGCAGGACGCCTTCTTCCTCGTCGTGGGCTCGCGCACCTGTGCGCACCTGCTGCAGTCGGCGGCGGGCGTCATGATCTTCGCCGAGCCGCGGTTTGCCACGGCCATCATCGAGGACAAGGACTTGGCCGGGCGGAGTGATGCCCAGGACGAGCTTGACCGCGTGGTGGCCGAGCTGCTGGCGCGCCGGCCCGGGATCCGGAGCCTCTTCCTGGTGGGCTCCTGCCCCTCGGAAGTGATCAAGCTGGACCTCGGGCGCGCGGCCGAGCGGCTCAACCGCCGCCACGGGCCGGCCGGCGTCCGGGTCTTCAATTACTCCGGCAGCGGGATCGAGACCACCTTCACGCAGGGCGAGGACGCCTGCCTCGCGGCGCTGGTCCCCGCCCTGCCCGAGGCGCCGGCCGACGCGGAGCCCAACCTGCTGGTGGTGGGGACCCTGCCGGACATCGTCGAGGACCAGTTTGCCCGGATCTTCGCGGCGCTCGGCATCGAGCAGGTGCGGTTCTTCCCGCCCCGGCGCTCCGCCGACCTCCCGGCCGTGGGCCCCAACACGCGCGTCCTCCTGGCGCAGCCCTTCCTCGCTGACACGGTGCGGACGCTGCTCGAGCGGGGCGCCACGCACCTGCGGGCGCCGTTCCCGTTTGGCGTGTCCGGCACCACCCGGTGGCTCACCGCCGCCTGCGACGCCTTCCACATCCCCTCCGAGCACCTGCGCCGCACCTGCCTTCCCATGGCGGAGCGGGCGCGCGTGGCGCTCGACGCGCACCGCCGCTGGCTGGCGGGGAAGCGCGTCATGTTCTTCCCCGACTCGCAGCTCGAGATCCCGCTGGCCCGGTTCCTGGCGGAGGAGCTCGGCATGGAGCTGGCGGAGGTGGGCGTGCCTTACCTCCACCGCGAGCTGGTGGGCCCCGACCTCGACGCCCTGCCGCGCGGCGTGCAGCTGGCGGAGGGGCAGGACGTGGACCGGCAGCTGGACCGCTGCCGCGCGATGCGGCCCGACCTCGTGGTCTGCGGCCTGGGCCTCGCCAACCCGCTCGAGGCCGAGGGACTGGCCACCAAGTGGAGCATCGAGCTGATCTTCTCGCCCGTGCACGGCTATGACCAGGCGGGCGACCTCGCGGAACTCTTCACCCGGCCGCTCCGGCGCCGGAGTGTGCTGACGGTCTGACCATGCAGCTCAGCGTCTGGACGTATGAAGGGCCGCCGCACGTGGGGGCGCTGCGCATCGCCACCGCGCTCAAGGACGTGCACTACGTGCTGCACGCGCCGCAGGGCGACACCTACGCGGACCTGCTCTTCACCATGATCGAGCGGCGGGACCATCGCCCGCCGGTGACGTACACCACCTTCCAGGCGCGCGACCTGGGCGGCGACACGGCCGAGCTCTTCAAGCGCGCCGTGCACGAGGCGTACGAGCGCTTCCGCCCCGCGGCGATCCTGGTGGGGGCCTCCTGCACCGCCGAGCTCATCCAGGATGACCCGGGCGGCCTGGCCAAGCGGCTCGGGCTCCCGGTGCCGGTGATCCCGCTCGAGCTCCCGTCCTACCAGCGCCGCGAGAACTGGGGCGCGGGCGAGACCTTCTATCAGGTGGTCCGCACCCTGGCCGGCGGCGCCCCGCGGCCCGCGGAACCCCGCGCCCCGGGCGCCACGCGGAGCTGCAACCTGCTCGGCCCCACGGCCCTCGGCTTCCGCCACCGGGACGACATCCTGGAGCTGACCCGCCTGCTGGCCGACATGGGGATCCGCGTCAACGTCGTGGCGCCGCTCGGCGCCACGGCCGCGGACATCGCGCGGCTGCCGGAGGCGGACTTCAATGTGGTGCTGTACGGCGAGATCGCCACGCCCGCGGCCGAGTGGCTGCACCGCACCTACAAGCAGCCGTACACCAAGAGCATCCCCATTGGCCTGAACGGCACCCGCGACTTCGTGCGCGAGGTGGCCACCCTCGCCGGGCTCGATGCCGACGCCGAGGTGGCGCGGATCTCCGCCCGCTCGGCGTGGTACAGCCGCTCGGTGGACTCCACCTACCTCACCGGCAAGCGGGTCTTCGTCTTCGGCGACGCCACCCACGCGCTCGGCGCGGCCCGGGTGGCCACGGAGGAGCTCGGCTTCCAGCTGGTGGGGCTCGGGACGTACACCCGCGAGCGGGCGCGCGAGGTGCGTGCGGCCGCGGAGGCGCACGGCCTCACCGCGCTCATCACCGACGACTACCTCGAGGTGGAACGCGCCATCGAGGCGGCCACCCCGGAGCTGGTGCTCGGCACCCAGATGGAGCGGCACATCGCCAAGCGGCTGCAGGTCCCCTGCGCCGTGATCTCGGCACCGGTGCACGTGCAGGACTTCCCGGCGCGCTACTCGCCGCAGATGGGGGCGGAGGGCGCCAACGTCCTGTTCGACACCTGGGTCCACCCGCTCATGATGGGCCTCGAGGAGCACCTGCTCACGATGTTCCGCGAGGACTTCGAGTTCGGCGACCTGAGCCCGAGCCACCTGGGGCACGCGCCGGCGCCGCGGGTGGACCACACCGTCGAGATGTCCACCACCCTGCTTCCCGGCGGCGGTGCCGCCGTGGCGGAGATGGCGGTGGCCGACGTGGGCGTGACGCTGGCGGACGAGCCGTCGCCCGGCGCCGCCGCACCGGTGGCGCCGGGCGCACCGCGCTGGCAGCCGCTGGCGGAGCAGGAACTCAAGAAGATCCCGTTCTTCGTGCGCGGGAAGGCGCGCCGCAACACCGAGCGCTACGCCGCCGAGCGCGGGATCACCGACATCACCCTCGACACCCTGTATGAGGCGAAAGCCCACTTCAGCCGCTGACCGAGCCGTGCCCGTGCGCTTCGTAGTGGTGACCCTGGACGGGCACCGCACGGAGGCGTTCGCGCGCGCCCGGGAGCAGCTGGCGCGCGAGGTGCCGGGGCTCGAGCTGGAGCTGCACGTGGGTGCCGACTTCGCGAGCGACCCCATGGCGGCGGAGCGCTGCCGGGCCGCGCTCAGGGAGGCGCATTTCGTCCTCCTCTTCCAGCTGTTCCAGGAGGAGATGGCGAAGGAGATCCTGCCCACCCTGCTGGAGCACCGCGACCGCTACGATTCCATCCTCGGCGCGCTGAGCACCACCGAGCTGGTGCGGCTGACGAAGCTGGGCCGCTTCTCGATGGCGGACGACAAGGCGCGGAGCCCCTGGTCGCCGGTGTCGATCCTCAAGAAGCTGCGCGGCAGCAAGCAGGACGGCGCCTCCTCCGGCGAGCGGCAGATGCAGCTGGTGCGGACCCTGCCGAGCGTGCTCCGGTTCATCCCGGGCGTGGCGCAGGATGTCCGGGCGTACATGCTGTCGCTGCAGTACTGGCTCTCGGGCTCCGACACCAACATCGCGAGCCTGGTCAAGTTCCACGTGCACCGCTATGCGGCGGGCCCGCGTGAGCGCCTGCGCGACGCGGTGACGGCGCCGGAGCCGGAGCACTATCCCGAGAACGGGCTGTATCACCCGTCGCTGCCGGGCCGCGGCTTCGCGGCCGAGCGGGGGAAGCTGCCGGCCCGGGGGAAGAAGGGGCGCGTGGGGCTGCTGGTGGGCCGCTCGTACATCCTGGCGGGGAACACGACGCACTATCGCGCGGTCATCGAGGCCTTCGAGGCCCGCGGGCTCACGGTGGTGCCGGCGTTCGCGTCGGGGCTCGACAGCCGCCCGGCCATCGACGCCTTCTTCAAGGACAAGAAGGGGCACCCCACCATCGACGCGCTGGTGTCGCTCACCGGCTTCTCGCTGGTGGGCGGCCCGGCGTACAACGACAGCGGCGCGGCCCAGGCGGCGCTCGCGGCGCTCGACGTGCCGTACATCTCGCTCCCGTCGCTCGAGTTCCAGGACATCGGCGAGTGGGAGCAGGACCCGCGCGGGCTCAACCCGCTGCAGGCCACGCTGCAGGTGGCCATCCCCGAGCTCGATGGCGCCACCAATCCGCTCGTGTTCGCCGGGCGGCGGAGCGGCGGGCCCAAGGCCACGGGCGCCGAGCCGATGGCCGACCGGGTCGACCTGCTGGCGCGGCGGGTGGAGCGGCTGATCGCGCTCCGGCAGCGGCCGCGGGAGCAGCGGAGGCTGGCGATCATCCTCTTCAACTTCCCGCCCAACGCCGGCAACACCGGCAGCGCGGCGTACCTCGCCGTGTTCCCGTCGCTGCAGCGGGTGCTGGCCGAGCTCAAGGAGCAGGGCTATCGCGTGGACCTGCCGGAGAGCGCGGACGCGCTCCGCCGGGCCATCGTGGAGGGGAACGCGGGGCAGTACGGCATGCCGGCCAACGTGCACGCGCAGGTCCCGGCCGACGAGCACGTGCGCAAGGAACGCCACCTGGCCGACCTCGAGAAGGTCTGGGGCCCGGCGCCGGGGAAGCAGCTCACCGACGGGCGCTCGCTCTTCGTGCTCGGCCGGCAGTTCGGCAACGTGTTCGTCGGCGTGCAGCCCGCCTTCGGGTGGGAGGGCGACCCGATGCGGCTCCTCTTCGAGGGGAACTTCGCGCCGACGCACGCCTTCGTGAACTTCTACCGCTGGCTGCGCGAGGACTACGGCGCGGACGCGGTGCTGCACTTCGGGACGCACGGTGCGCTCGAGTTCATGCCGGGCAAGCAGGTGGGCCTCTCGGCCCAGTGCTGGCCGGAGCGGCTGATCGGCGACCTGCCCAACGTCTATCTCTACGCGTCCAACAACTCGTCGGAAGGCACCCTCGCCAAGCGGCGTGGGGCGGCGACGCTCGTGTCCTACCTCACGCCGCCGCTCTCCAATGCGGGCCTCTACCGGAAGCTGGCGGAGCTGAAGGCCACGCTCGATCGCTTCCGTGCCACCGGGCCGGACCAGGCGGGCGAGCGCGCCACGCTCGCCGCGCTGCTGCAGCAGGAGGCGGCCGGGCTCGAGCTGGCCACGGCGGAGCCGGCCTGGGCGCCTGAGGACATCGACCGGGAGGTCGAGCGGGTCCGCGCCAGCCTGCTGGAGCTCGAGTACGCGCTGATCCCGCTCGGCCTCCACACCGTGGGCGAGCCGATGACCGGCGAGGCGCTGCAGAGCACGCTGCAGGCGCTGGAGGCCGCCGGCACCACGGGCCCGGCGCTGGAGCGGGCGGCGGAGCTCCTGAGCGAGGACCACGAGATTCCTGGCCTGCTCCGCGCGCTCGACGCGCGCTTCGTTCCCCCAGCGCCGGGCGGCGACCTGCTCCGCTCGCCGCAGGTGCTGCCCACGGGGCGGAACCTGTACGGCTTCGACCCCTATCGCGTGCCGAGCGCCTTCGCGGTGCTCGAGGGCCAGCGCCGCGCGGCACAGCTCCTGGCCCAGGCCACCGAGCGCGAGGGCGGGCTCCCCGAGACCATCGCCATGGTGCTCTGGGGCACGGACAACATGAAAACCGAGGGGACGCCGCTGGCCATCGCGCTGGCGCTCCTCGGCGCGGCACCACGGTTCGACGGCGTGGGCCGCCTGGTGGGCGCGCGGCTGGTGCCGCTGGCGCAGCTGGGCCGGCCGCGGATCGACGTGGTGCTCACGCTCTCCGGCATCTTCCGCGACCTGCTGCCGCTGCAGACCAGCCTGCTTGCCGAGGCGGCGCTGCTGGCCGCGCAGGCGGACGAGCCGGCCGACCGGAACTTCGTCCGGAAGCACGCCCTCGAGACCATGCGGGAGACCGGCTGCGACCTCGAGACGGCCGCGCTCCGCGTCTTCAGCAACGCCGACGGCGCCTACGGCTCGAACGTGAACCTGCTCATCGATAGCGGGCGCTGGAACTCCGAGGACGAGCTGGCCGAGCAGTTCCTGCGCCGCAAGAGCTTCGCCTACGGACCCAAGGGGCCGCCGCGCGCCGAGGCGGAGCTGTTCCAGCGGGCGCTCGGCACGGCCACGGTGAGCTTCCAGAACCTGGACTCGGTGGAGCTCGGCACCACCGACATCGACCAGTACGTCGAGTCGCTGGGCGGGATGAACCGGCTGATCCAGAAGGCGCGCGGCGCACAGCCGCTGGCGCTCATCGGCGACCACACCGGGCTCGAGAGCAAGGTGCGGACGCTGGAGGAGCAGGTGGCGCTCGAGACGCGCACCCGGCTCCTCAACCCCAAGTGGTTC
>JBGAOL010000098.1:0-11338 GCA_044221825.1 Gemmatimonadales bacterium | reverse complement strand
GCTACCTGCGGCTGGGCCAGCCCGCCACCGAGCTCTCGGGCGGCGAGGCGCAGCGCATCAAGCTCGCCACCGAGCTGCAACGCCTCTCCCGTGGCGACACCCTGTACGTGCTGGACGAGCCCACCACCGGCCTCCACCCGCGCGACGTGGACCGCCTGGTGGTCCAGCTCGACGAGCTGGTGGCCGCCGGCAACACCGTCATCGTGGTGGAGCACGACCTCCGCGTCATCGGCGGCAGCGACTGGGTGCTGGACCTGGGCCCCGGTGCCGGCGGCGAGGGCGGCCGCGTGGTGGCGGCCGGCCCGCCCGCCGTCGTGGCCGCCTCGCCGGAGAGCCGGACGGCGCCCTTCCTGCGCGCGGAACTCGCCCCGAGGCCCTGAAGCCGGGCACCGGAACATCGCCTAAGAGGCGTCACGATTTCCTCACGCCGCGCGGCCCGCCCCACGATATCTTGCAGCAGCGCGCCGGCCTCCCCCGGGCCGGGCGCGGCCTCAGCCGAGCCTCCACGGCTCTCCCCCGGAGTGGCAGTGATGACCGACGCCTGGCGTTCCCGAGCCCAGAGTGCCGCCGACGTGGCGGCCCACGTGCAGTCCGGCCAGCGTGTGTTTGTGCACGGCGCGGCCATGACGCCCACCCCGCTGCTCGACGCGCTGGTGGCGCGCACCGACCTGGCCGGCGTGCGACTCTACCACATGCACCTCGAGGGGCGCGTCCCCTTCGCCGCGCCCGGCCTCTCGGAGCGGCTCCGCTCCGTCTCCTTCTTCACCGGGGCCGCGCTCCGCCAGCCCATCGCCGACGGCGACGCCGACTTCATGCCGGTGTTCCTCTCGGACATCCCCGACCTCTTCCTGCGCGGCCACATCCCGCTCGACGTGGCCCTGGTCCAGCTCTCCCCGCCCGACGCGCACGGCCTCTGCACCCTCGGCACCTCGGTGGACTGCGCCAAGGCGGCCGTGGAGACCGCCCGCGTGATCCTGGCCGAGATCAACCCGCGGGTGCCGCGCACGCACGGGAACACCGTGGTGCCGCTCTCGCAGGTTACGGCCTTCACCCTCACCGATCACCCGCTGCACGAGCACGCCCCCGAGCCGGAGACGGAGATCGAGGGCCGCATCGGCGAGCTGGTGGCGTCGCTGGTGGAGGACGGCAGCACGCTGCAGATGGGCATCGGCGGCATCCCCGACGCGGTGCTGGCCCGCCTCCACGACAAGCGCGACCTGGGCGTCCACACCGAGATGTTCAGCGACCGCCTGCTGGACCTCATCGAGGCCGGCGCCGTCACCAACCGCCACAAGGTGGTGCATCCCGGCCGCACCGTGACGAGCTTCATCGCCGGCACGCACCGGATCTTCGACTACGTCAACGACAACCCGCTGGTGGAATTCCACCCCTGCAACCGCACCAACGACACCGCGCTCATCCGGAAGAACCCCAAGGTGGTGGCCGTCAACTCCGCCATCCAGGTGGACCTGACGGGGCAGGTGTGCGCCGACAGCCTGGGGCACCGGATCTACTCGGGGATCGGCGGGCAGATGGACTTCATCCGGGGGGCCGCGCTCTCGCCGGGCGGGAAGCCGATCATCGCGCTGCCGTCCATGGCGGCGCGCGGGACCATCTCGCGGATCACCCCGGCGCTCTCGGCCGGGGCCGGCGTGGTGACCACGCGGGGGCACGTGCACTGGGTGGTGACGGAGTACGGGATCGCGAGCCTGCACGGGAAGACGATCCGGGAGCGGGCGGAGGCGCTGATCAACATCGCCCACCCGGATGCGCGGGCGGAGTTGCGGCGGGATGCGGCGAGGGTGGTGGGGCGGCTCTGAACGGCGGGCGGTGCGGCGCGCCGCTTCCCCCCAGACGCACAGACGGCGGGACCCCGGGTGGGATCCCGCCGTCGGCGTTTCCGGGGAACGAGGCCTACTGCACCGCGTTCATCATGTCGAAGATCGGCAGGTACATGGCCACGACCATGCCGCCCACGATGACGCCGAGGACCACGATCATCATCGGCTCCATCAGGGAGAGGAGGGCGCCCACCGCCACGTCCACCTCTTCGTCGTAGAAGTCCGCGATCTTGGTGAGCATCTCGTCGAGGCCGCCGGTCTGCTCGCCCACCGCGATCATGCTGATGACCATGGGCGGGAACACCTTGGACTTCTCGAGCGGGGCCGCGATGGTGTCGCCGCCGGCGATCGAGTTGCGGCTGGCCATCACCGCGTCGTGGATCACGCGGTTGCCCGCCGTCTTGGCCGTGATCTCGAGGCCGTCCAGGATCGACACGCCCGAGCTGATCAGGGTGCCGAGCGTCCGGGTGAAGCGGGAGACGGCCGACTTCCGCAGCATGTCGCCCAGCACCGGGGCGTTCAGCATCATCTGGTCCAGCCGCAGCCGCCCGTCGGGCGTCTTGTAGTACTGCTTGATGGCGTAGACGATGCCGCCGATGATGAGGATGATGGCCCACCAGTAGTTGATCAGGAAGTCCGACATCGCGATGACGATGCGCGTCGGGAGCGGCAGCTCCATGTTGACGCTGGCGAACATCTTCTGGAACGTCGGGATCACGAAGATGAGCAGCACCGCCACCGCGATGCCGGCCACGCTGAAGATGACGCCCGGGTACACCATGGCGCCCTTCACCTTCCGGATGAGCGCGTCGCTCTTCTCGAGGAAGGTGGCGAGGCGCATCAGGATGGTGTCCAGGATGCCGCCCGCCTCACCGGCTGCCACCATGTTGACGTAGAGGTCGGTGAACGCCTTGGGGTGCTTGCTGAAGGCGTCGGCCAGGGTGTGGCCGCTCTCGACGTCGAAGACCACCTGCTTGGTCACGTCGGCCAGGGCGGCGTTCTCGGTCTGCTTGGCCAGGATGTCCAGCGACTGGACCAGCGGCAGGCCCGAGTTGATCATCGTGGCGAACTGCCGCGTGAAGATCACGATGTCGCGGGTCTTGATGCCCTTCTTGCCGAGGGCGCCGAACGAGAGCTGCTTGGGCTGCTCCCGGACGTTCACCACGATCATCTTCTGCTGCTTGATGTGCTTCAGGACCTCGTCCCGGTTGGGCACGTCCAGCGTGCCCTTCAGGATCTGGCCCGTGCTCGCGTTGCGGGCGGTGTACTCGAAGACCGGCATGCGTGGCTCCTCGTCCGGTTAGCGGCGGGCGGCGGGGCGGCCCGCCTTGGGATCGACCGTGCCCATTTCCTGCTCCTCCAGCGGCGTCTCGCCGCACATGCGCAGGAGCTCGTTGGGGTCGCCGGAGGCCCGCAGGCACTCCTCGAGCGTCACCTCGCGGCTCATGTACAGCTGGAAGAGGGAATCATTCATGGTCTGCATGCCGTGCTTCTTGCCCGACTGCAGCGCGGAGTAGATCTGGTGGACCTTGTCGTCGCGGATCAGCGCGCGGATGGCCGGGGTGCAGACCATCACCTCGCACGCCATGGCGCGGCCGCGGCCCTTGGCCTTCTGCAGCAGCGTCTGCGTGATGACGCCCTCCAGCACGAACGCCAGCTGCGCCCGCACCTGGGTCTGCTGGTTGGGCGGGAAGACGTCGATGATGCGGTTGATGGACTCCGCCGCCGAGTTGGTGTGCAGCGTGGCCAGCGCCAGGTGGCCCGTCTCGGCGATGGTGAGGCACGCGGAGATGGTCTCGAGGTCGCGCAACTCGCCCACCAGGATCACGTCCGGGTCCTCGCGCAGCGCGTACTTGAGCGCGTTGGAGAAGCTCTTCGTGTCCGTCCCCACCTCGCGCTGGTTGATGATGCAGCCCTGGTGGCGGTGGATGAACTCGATCGGGTCCTCCACCGTGATGATGTGGCCCTTCCGCTCCTTGTTGATCTTGTCGAGCACCGCCGCCAGCGTGGTGCTCTTGCCCGAGCCCGTGGGGCCCGTGACCAGCAGCAGCCCGCGCGGCTTCTCCGCCAGCTTGGAGATCACCGGCGGCAGCCCGAGGTCCGCGAACGTCCGCACGTTGAACGGGATCATTCGCACGACCATGGCGACGCAGCCGCGCTGCTTGAACACGTTGCCGCGGAAGCGCGCCAGGTTCTGGATGCCGAAGCTGAAGTCCAGCTCGTCCTCGGTCTCGAACCGCTTCTTCTGGTTCTCGGTGAGCACCGAGTAGGCCAGCGACAGCGTGTCCTTGGGCGTCAGCACGTCGGGCGCCGAGGCGCTCGTGATGTCGCCGTCGATGCGCAGCTTGGCGCGCTCGCCGGCCGTGATGTGCAGGTCGGAGGCGTCCTTCTCGATCATCTCCTCGAGCAGGGCGCGGAGGTTGACGGTCATGCGGCGGTCTCCTTGACGACTTCCTCGAGGGTGGTGACGCCCTTCTCGATCTTCTTCATGCCGTCCATCCGCAGCGTGAGCATCCCCTCGCTCACCGCCAGGTCCCGGATCTCCGCCACCGAGCCGCCGCGCAGGATGCAGCGGCGGAGCTCGGGACTCAGCGCCATCACCTCGTAGAGGCCGGCACGGCCCTTGTAGCCGGTGCCGTTGCACACCTCGCAGCCCGCGCCCCGCATGAACGTCAGCTGGCGCAGCACCTCGGGATCACCCAGGGTCTTGAGCTCGAGGTCGGTGTAGGTGTGCGGGCCCTTGCACTCCTTGCAGATCCGCCGCACCAGCCGTTGCGCCACCACCAGGTTCACGGCACTCGACACGTTGAACGCCTCGATGCCCATGTCGATCATGCGGGTGATGGTGCTCGGCGCGTCGTTGGTGTGGAGCGTGGAGAGCACCAGGTGCCCCGTGAGCGCCGCCTTGATGGCGATGCCGCCCGTCTCCAGGTCGCGGATCTCGCCGATCATGATGATGTTCGGGTCCTGCCGCAGGAACGCCTTCAGCGCCGCCGCGAACGTCAGCCCGATCTCGTTCCGGACGAGCACCTGGTTGATGCCCATCAGGTTGTACTCCACCGGGTCCTCGGCCGTCATGATGTTGGTCTCGATGGTGTTCACCCGAGACAGGGCCGAGTAGAGCGTGGTGGTCTTGCCCGAGCCCGTGGGGCCGGTGACGAGCACCATGCCGTACGGGTTCAGGATGGCGCGCATCAGGTCTTCCTCGGCCTTGGGCTCGAAGCCGAACTTCTGCAGGTCGAGCGTCAGGTTCCCCTTGTCGAGGATCCGGAGCACGATCTTCTCCCCGTAGATGCAGGGCAGCGTCGACACCCGGAAGTCGATGACCCGGCTCCCCATCTTGAGCTTGAGGCGCCCGTCCTGCGGCACCCGCCGCTCGGCGATGTTGAGCGCCGAGAGGATCTTGATGCGGCTGGTGAGCGCCGCCTTCATCTTGATGGGCGGCTTCATCACCTCGAGCAGCGAGCCGTCGATGCGGTAGCGCACCCGGATCTCGTGCTCGAACGGCTCGATGTGGATGTCGGAGGCGCCCCGCTTCACCGCGTCGGTCAGGATGCCGTTGATGAGCTTGACCACCGGCGCGTCGTTGATCTGCGCCTGCGTGGCCGCCTCGTCCTCCTGGTCCTCCACCACCTCGACGTCCGACTCGCCCAGCTCCTCCATGTCCTTGAGCAGCGTCTTGAGCTGCTCCTCGGAGGACTCGTAGTGCTTCTCGATCAGCGCGCGCAGCGTGTATTCCCCGGCGATCACCGGGAAGAGGTCGAAGCGCGTGATGAACTTGAGGTCGTCGAGCGTGCCGCTGTTGGTGGGGTCCGCCATCGCCACCGTCAGCGTGCGGCCCTCCCGCTTGAGCGGGAGCACCACGTGCTTCAGCGCGAAGTCCGCGGGGACCATCTTGAGGATCTTCGGGTCCACCTCGAAGCGCGTCAGGTCCACGGCCGGCATGCGCGACTGGCGCGCCAGCACCTTGGTGACCTCGAGCTCCTGGACCAGTCCCAGCTTCACCAGGACATAGCCCAGCCGATGACCAGACGACTTCTGCTCGTTCAGGGCCGCTGTCAGTTGCTCCCGCGTGATCAGCCCTTCACGAATCAGAATGTCGCCCAGCCGGTCGCTTCCTCCGGCCGCTGCAGTCGCCATCGTTCCGCTAACGCTGGATTGTGAAGTGGGGCAACGGTTTAGGGCACCTGATTCAAAGTAGGCTGTGAGGGGAGGGTGTCAAGGGATACGGTCACCCCTGAGGAGGGGGTCCGCCTGTCACCGCCGGCCCAGCGCCTCCCAAGGTATCGGGTTGCGGGGCAAGGAGTTGTAGCGGGCGAGATCCGCGCATGCCTCACGGCGCGAGGCGGTCGCGGATCCGGGCCAGCGTGGCCGGACCGATCCCCGGCACCCGCACCAGGCTGTCCACCGCCGCGAAGGCCCCATGCCGCTCCCGGTACGCCACGATCCGCGCCGCCAGCCCCGGTCCGATGTGCGGGAGCCGCTCCAGCTCCTCGGCGGTAGCGGTACGCAGGGACACGATGGGGCCACCGGCCTTGGGAGGCCCATCGGCCGGGGCCAGCAGCGTCGAGGCGCCGCCCCCCACCGCGGCCACGCGGGGCGTGCCGGAGAACCGGACGTGCGGCTCGAGCCGCGCCAGCAGGCCCGGCCCAACCCCCGGCACTGCGTCCAGCGCCGCCAGTGACCCGAACGGCCCATGCGCCTCCCGCCAGGCCACGATGGTCTTGGCGAGGTTCATCCCCACCCGCGGCAGCCGGGTCAGTTCCGCCGGCCCCGCGCGGTCCACGTCGACCCGCTCCCCGGCGGCCAGCGGCCGGCCCAGCGCCCGGCTCGAGTCCCGATGCGCGCCCGGGGACGCCACCGGGAGCGCCGGCAGCAGGCTTACCGCCCCGGGCGCCTGGTCCGGCGCCGACCGCCACAGCCGGAGACCCTGCCCCGCCACCGCGAGGCCAAGGAGCAGGAGCACCGCGCGTCGCTCGCCCGTCATGTCCCACCATAACGGCGCCGCCCCGCATCCCCGGTATCCGGGTGATGCGGGGCGGGCGCATTCCAACGCGCGCTGGACCTAGGGCTGGGGCTTCTGCAGCCGGATCAGCGCCATGCCAACGTCGCCGATCACCTGCAGGCTCCGGTCGCTCACCTTGCCGAGGGTGTCTTCCGGCGTGTGCCACCAGGCGTGGCCGGGGCCGTAGTCGAAGTCCACCACGTCGATGGCCTTGATGCCGGCCTTCTGCAGCTCCACGTGGTCGTCGGTGATGGTCAGGCCCGGCTTGTTGACGAACACCGAGTCGTAGCCCAGCAGCTTGGCCACGTCCCAGACCCGCTTCACCACGTCCCCGGCGGCAAGCAGGCTGTTCCCCTCCTGCTTCACCTGCAGGTCCCGGTCGCCAATCATGTCGAAGAGGACGGCCCACTGGGGCCGGGGCCCCTCGGGCTGGTTCCGGGCGTAGTGCCGCGAGCCGATCAGCACGTCGTTCGGCTCCTTGGCGAAGTCGCCGAAGTCCTCGCCGTCCACGAACAGCAGGTCCACCCCGATGCCGGGCGCGCGGGCCTTGAGCGCGTCGGCCATGCCGAGGAGCACCGCCACGCCCGACGCGCCGTCGTTGGCGCCGGGGACGGCGCGGGTCTTGTCGCCGCGGTAGGTGTCGTTGTCGGACATGGGCCGGGTGTCCCAGTGCGCCAGGAACAGCACCCGGGTCGGGGCGGCGGGCTGGAAGCGGGCCAGGAAGTTCCGGAGTGGCAGCGTGTCGCCCTTGGCCGTCACGTGACTCCACGCCTGCACCACCACCGTGTCGGCGCGCGCGTGGAGCAGGCTGTCCAGCCACTGGGCGGTGCGCTCGTGCCCCACCGACCCCGGGATGCGGTAACCGAAGCCCACCTGCTGCTCCAGGTAGCGGTAGGCGGTGGCGCCGTCGAATTCGCGCGGCGGGGCGGTCTCGCCCTGGCAGGCGAGCGTGAGGGCGAGGAGCGGGAGAAGGGCGCGCATGGCGGGAAAGAAGGGGGCGCGGGCCGCCCGGCGCCAGAGGCCGGGGGGTTAGCGGTAGTCGCCGGAGAAGAGCGAGAGCTGGAAGGCCAGCGTGAGGATCATCTGCGACACCTTGCGGTTGAGGTGCTTGGCCTCGTTCACCGCGTAGGAGAACTGCAGCCCGCCGCTCATGCTGGCCAGCAGGTCGGTGTCGAAGCTGGCGCGGTATTCCTGTCGCCGGGTGTCCTGGATGGTGAGGCAGCCCTGGGTCACGCCCGCCTGGTTGAGGCAGGTCACCGACTTGGAGCGGGTGGTGGAGAGCTGGCCGCGGACCATCTTCTGCATCCGGCTCACCGAGCGCGGCAGCGGGAAGCTGTGGGAGAGGGCCAGGTTGAGGTCGTTCTGGGTGGTCTCGGTGCTGCGGCCGTTGCCGTCCCGCGTCTGGAAGAACTTGCTGAGGGAGCCCGACAGGTTCATCCCGTTCCGGAAGGTGAGTGAGAGGTCGGGCGTGAGGTTGCGGGAGTACACCGCCGTCACCACCGGCGCCCCCGCGCTCGGCGTCTCGGTCCGGCCGCTCGAGGTGCGGAAGTTGGCACCCACGCTCACCAGCGCCACGGGGCCCTTGCGGAGCGTCCGGACCAGCCGCGCGTTGCCCCGCGGCCACTCCTGCTGGAACGACTGGGTGACGAAGAACGTCCCCGCCGAGCGCTGGTAGCGCGCGCTGCGGGTGCGCTGGTAGCTCAGGTTGAAGGTCAAGCCGAACGGGAGGTCGAAGCCGGAGCCGAAGGTGGTGGCCTTCACCTCCGAGGCGGCGATGGCCTGCTCGCCCTCGTGGACCAGGTAGTCGTCGCGGCCGCCCAGGCCCAGCTGGAAGCCGAGCCCGGGGTCGAAGGCGGCGAGGTCCCAGGTGCCGTTCCGCGTCAGGCGGTCGGCAATGTCGAACGGCCGGATGCGGCGGCTGGCGCGGGTGACGGCGCTCGAGTCGCCGAACAGCGCGGTGGCGATGGCGAAGAAGTCCACCGCCGCGCCCACCTCGGCCGTGCGGGTCTTGTTGAGCGTCTTCGGCAGGATGAAGGCGCCGGCGCTGTCGCCGTCCTCGCGCACCGGGTTCCGGCTGGTGAGGCTCCGCGACAGGATGAACCCGCTCGACGTGATGTAGCGCGGCCGGAGCCAGCGCGTGATCCGCGGCGTGAGCCCGAGCGTGGTGGTGAGGGAGCGGTCCCGCTCCACCCCCACGTCCATCCCGAAGAAGCTGCGCCGCTCCGCCTTGGCCAGGCGGCCCAGGGCGGTGGAGTCGGGATACTGCCGCAGGTCACGGGTGCTGGCCAGGTCGGCGCTCAGGTTGAGCATGCCGAGCGGGTCCCAGCTCACGCCGGCCGAGTTGCGCCAGGTGTGGGTCAGGGAGTTGACCAGCCGCGCCGTGTCGAGCGCGCTCACCACCGGCACCGAGAAGCTGAGGAGCTCGCTCTCGTTCCGCACCAGCCCGCTGGCGAGCCGCACCGAGGAGGGGGCCAGCGCCACCCGCGCGGTGCGGAGCCCGTCGCCGGCGGCGGTCTTCCGCAGGAAGGCGGGGAGCGCGTCCACCAGCCCCCCGAGCCCGAGGGCCACCCGGGTGGGCCCCGGGACCAGCGTGTAGCTGGCGGTGAGGTTCCGCGACGAAGTGGTGGCCTCGGACAGCTCGCTGGTGGCGTTGCCGTGCGAGAAGGCCGCCGAGAGGCTCACCGGGTCGAGGAACCCGCGCACCAGCCACGACTTGCCCCGCTGGGTGCGCCGGAGCGCGATGGACCAGTCGAGGTTGTCGGTGCGCGGCTGGCGCACGTTCCGCAGGTCCGAGCGGAGCACGTCGGTGCCCCCGAGCAGCTCGGCCGCCACCGCGGTGCGCGAGTAGTTGACCGAGATGGGCACCGCCACGCCGAGCGCGGTGGGCAGGAAGCGGTCGGCGTTGAGCGAGGTGCCGGCGGTGAAGGTGCCCTGCGTCTGGTAGGTGGGCTCGCTGCCGATCTGCTGGAAGCGGCCGTCGCGCCGGGTGTAGGAGAAGCTCAGGTCGCCCACGTTGGAGCCCACCAGGCGCGCGTCCACCGCCATGGCGGTGCCCACGGTGGAGATGGGCTCGAGCAGGCGCAGGTCGTCGATCCACACCTCGGTGGAGTCGCTCGGGTCCAGGGTGCCGGCGCGGTAGATGCCGACGGCCACCTCCTGCACCGCCGCCAGGTTGGGCGGCGTGACGGCCGGGTTCTCCACGTACACCAGGTAGCCGCCGTCGCAGGCCACGTAGGCAATGGAGAGCGGGTCGCCGCCGCAGGCCACGCGCTGGGCGCTGTCGGCGGGGAGGCCCTGCAGGCGGCGGGTCTCGAGCTGGGCGCGGAGCTCGCGCCACTTCTCGAGGTTCACCTGCATCTCCGGGTTCCAGGTGGTGGTGCGCGCCGGCTGCGAGTACTGGTAGAAGTTGCGGGGATCGCTGCCCACGCGGACGTAGGCGCGGAAGTCGTCGTTGTCCCAGCCGGCGCCGCGCCCGCGCGCCCAGAGACGGAGCTCGCGGTAGCGGAGCAGGTTGCGCGACCCGCTCGGGAAGCGCAGGTAGCCCTCGGCCCGGTCGCCGAGCTGGAGGCCGGTGCCCACAATGCGGAGCGAGCGCTCGTTGATCACCGTCCCGAACTCGTCCCGCGAGCCGCCCCGGCGGTCCACCCCGCCCCGCACCCCGGGCGGCGAGGTGTAGCCCAGCTCCACGTTCTCGGTGGACACGGTGGTGACCAGCACCTCGCCGGTGGGGTTGGCCGTGGTGCCGGCCAGGCCCTGCACCGGGCGGCCGCTGCGCCGCACCCAGCTCGAGCCCAGGAACCGCATCCGCCCCAGCGCGAACTGCGCCTTGATGTCGGGCCCGCCCTGGTCCGGCTCGCCCACCACCGTGAGGCGGAGGTGCTTCACCAGGCGGATGTTGGGGGTGCCGAGGGTGGCGTCCGGCGTCCGGAGCGGGATGCGGTAGAGCACCCAGCCGCCGATGCCTGACGTGGTGGTGACGCCGCGGCGGACGAAGTACCGCGTGGTGTCCCGGACGTCGATCACCCAGCGGAGGGTGTTGTCGGTGGCGCCCGCCGCGTCGAGGCGATTGTCGCCGTCGAGGTCCTCGGCGTCGAGGACCCCGTTGCCGCGGCTGCAGCGGGCATCGAGATCGCCCCAGGGATAGACCAGCACCGAGCCGCTCAGCTGGCGGGCGCAGAGCGAGGGCTGGAACTCGGTGGCGCCGTTGACCACCAGCGAGTCGGGGCGGTCGCCGAGGATGCCGTTGTCGTCGGTGGCGGCGTTGTAGGTGCCGAGCAGCGGGTCGGCCTCGCTGTCGAGCCGGCCCACGCCGGTGGCGTAGCGGCCGGCGTAGAGCGAGTCGCTGCCGCTGATGGTGGCGCTGTCGGGGGCAAAGGCCAGCGCGTCCTCCCCCACCTCGCCCAGGTCCAGCACCAGCCGCACTCCCGCCGCCTCGGCGCTCAGGCTGTCGTTCTGGTACACACATAACTCCAGGAACTCGTTCCGCGACAGG
>JBGAOL010000097.1:0-11598 GCA_044221825.1 Gemmatimonadales bacterium | reverse complement strand
CTCGTCAACCTGGCGCCCGAGACGGCGCAGAAGTACCCGGCCCAGCTCTCCGGCGGCATGCGCAAGCGCGTCGGCATCTCGCGCGCCATCGCCGGGACGCCCAAGTACCTGCTCTACGACGAGCCCACCAGCGGCCTCGATCCGGTCAACTCGGACATCATCGACGAGCTGGTCAAGAGCCTCGCCGCCGAGCTCGGCGTCACCAGCATCATGGTGACCCACGACGTGCGCGGCGCCTTCCGCGTGGCGGACCGCCTGGCGCTCCTCACCGCCGGGAAGATCGTGCAGCAGGGCACGCCGCAGGAGTTCATCAAGTCGGAGATCCCGACCGTGCGCGAGTTCCTCGAGCGCGACTTCGGCAACCTCACCTTCGCCGCCTGAGCCCATGGACCTGCACTACCAGAAGGAAATCACCGTCGGCGGCCTGGTCCTCGCCGGGATCGGGCTCTTCGTCGTCGGCACCATGTGGCTCAAGGGCGCCACCTTCAAGGCACCCGGGCGCGTGGCCATCGTCGAGTTCGCCGACGTGGGCACCCTCAAGGTGGACAACGAGGTGGCGGTGAGCGGCGTCGTGATGGGCAAGGTGAGCGAGGTGGACTTCATGGGCCCGGGCCGCGTGCTCGTGACCCTCTCGCTCCCCGAGCAGCTCGACCTCCGCGCCGACGCCTCCGCCAAGGTGGAGTCGAGCATCTTCGCCAGCGGCAGCCGCCTCCTCCTTGATCCTGGCCACGCCCCGCGGCCGCTCGCCGACGGCGCCGTCATCCCGGGCGCCACCGACGCCGGCCTCTTCGCCAAGGGCGCCGTCCTCGCCGACCGGGCCGACTCCGTGATGATCGGCCTCCAGGCCATCGCCAACCAGAAGACCGCCGACGAGCTCACCCGCACCCTCCAGAACCTCTCGTCGGTGCTCGCCACCATGAACACCCGCCTCCCCCGCACCATGAGCGAGGCGGAGAAGACCATGGTGGCGCTGCAGGACCTCTCCCGCCGCCTCGACAGCACCATCGCCGCCGTCCCCGTGGCCAACGCCGTGGAGCGGGCGGACACCCTGGCGCGGAACCTCTCCGACATGTCGGTGCAGCTCCGCACCACCGGCGCCCGGCTCGACACGCTCATCGCCCGCATGAATGCGGGGCAGGGCACCCTCGGCAAGTTTGCCACCGACACCAGCTTCTACGTCGAGGCGCGGCAGACCATGGAGTCCATGCAGCGCCTCATCGACGAGCTGGCGAAGAACCCCGGCAAGATCTCGGTGCAGGTCAAGCTCTTCTGACCATGGAGCACGGCGCCCACCCGCTGCTCAGCCCCAAGTTCACCGAGGCGCTGCTCTACACCAGCGAGCTCCACGCCCGCCAGCGCCGCAAGGGCGGCCAGGTCCCCTTCCTGGCCCACCTCCTCGGTGTCACGTCCATCGTGCTCGAGGATGGCGGCAGCGAGGAGGAGGGGATCGGCGCCCTGCTGCACGACGCCGTCGAGGATCACCCGCGCGAGGGCAAGACGGAGAAGGAGATCCTCGAGCGCTTCGGCCCCGGCGTCCACCGCATCGTGATGGGCTGCACCGACACCTACCCCAACCTGCCGCGCAGCGAGACCGCCCTCGCCCGCTGGGAGGCCCGCAAGCGGAAGTACATCGAGCACCTCCGCCACGAGGCCTTCCCCGACGTGCTCCGCGTGGCCGCCGCCGACAAGCTCTACAACGCCCGCTCCATCATCAACGACATGCGCCTCTGCGGGGACGACGTCTGGCACCGGTTCAGCGTCCCCCGCGAGAAGAGCCTCTGGTACTACCGCGAGGTGACCGCCGCCCTCCAGGAGGCCACCAAGGACCGCTCCCGCCTGGTGCGGGAGCTCGCCGCCATCGTCGGGGCCATGGAGCGGGGCGTCACCCGCATCTAGCGGCGGTTATCTTCCCGCATGCTCAAGCTCACCTTCCTCGGCACTGGCGCCGCCTGCCCCACCCTCGACCGGAACGTCTCGGGCCTGGCGCTCACCCGCGAGGGGGAGACGCTGCTCTTCGACTGCGGCGAGGGCACCCAGCGGCAGATGATGAAGTACGGCGTCAGCTTCACCTTCAAGACCGTCTTCTTCACCCACTACCACTCCGATCACCTCCTCGGCCTCATCGGCCTCACCCGGACGCTCGGCCTCCTCAACATCTTCGGCGGCGCGGAGCGGCAGGAGCCGCTGGTGCTCTACGGGCCGAGGGGCGCCAGGCGCATCCTCGAGCACGCCCTCACCGTCGGCATCGAGAAGCCCAAGTTCCCCATCGAGATCGTCGAGCTCAAGCCGGGCGACGTGCTGCACCGCGGCGACTACGACATCCTCACCTGCGAGACCGAGCACCGCGCCGACACCGTCGGCTACGCCCTGGTGGAGCGCACCCGCCTCGGTCGCTTCAACCCCGACAAGGCGCGCGAGTTCGGCATTCCCGAGGGCCCGCTCTGGGGCAAGATCCACAAGGGCGAGCCCATCACCCTCGACGACGGCCGCACCATCACCCCGGCCGAGCTCGTGGGCAGCCCGCGCCCCGGCCGCACCGTGGTGATCAGCGGCGACACCCGCCCCCACCCGGCGCTCGAGCGCCTCGCCACCGGCGCCGACCTCCTGGTCCACGAGGCCACCTTCGCCCACGAGGACCTCGCCCGCGCCCGGGAGACCGGCCACACCACCGCCCGCGAGGCCGCCGAGCTGGCCGCCCGCGCGGGCGTGAAGCGCCTCGTCCTCACCCACATCTCCCCCCGCTACACCCGCGACGCCCCCGAACTCCTCGCCGAGGCCCGCGCCCTCTTCGCCGACACCGTGATCGCGCGGGACGGGATGGAGCTCGAGGTGCCCTACGCCGATGCCGGGGTGGGGGACGGCTAAGGGTTCACCGCAGAGGCACGGAGGCGCAGAGGGCCGCGGAGGCCCTGCGTGCGACAAGCGGGGCTCGTCCCAGGACGAGCCCCGCTGACTTCGTGGGGAGTCGGTTCGGGTGCGATACCTCACCCAACCCGTGCTGCCAGGCAACCTATTAATCACCGCACTTACCCTGACTGGATCTCCCCGCTCCGAGCGCGGGTCCTCTGCGGCCCCTCCCGCGCCTCCGCGCCTCTGCGGTGAACCCACACGCGCCCCCCCAGGTCAACTGAACCGCCTGATGTACCCCGGCACGTCGAACTTGTCGGCCGCCGCCTTGAGCGACTGGTACCGCACCGTCCCGAAAATGGGCCGCCGGTAGAAGGGCCGGTCGAACTTCCCGAACGTCCACATGATCCCGCCGTAGCTGTTGGGATCCCGCCCGTCGAGGCTGTACTTGTTGTTGAGGTGCTCCAGGAACGCCAGGCATTCCGAGGCGTCCCGGGTCCACATGAGCACCGCCTTCCCCCACAGCATCCGCACGTAGTTGTGCATCCACCCGTCCTGCACGTAGGAACGCTGCATGGCGTTCCACAGCGGGTCGGCCGTCTCCGCGCGCTCCAGCTGCTGCAGCGTGTAGTGCGCCGGCCGCGGGTCGGCCTCGTGGCTGGCCAGCTGCTCCCGCGCCCACGCGGGGATGCCCGCCACCGTGCGGTGCTTCGGGTTCCAGTGGCAGAAGTTGTGGGCCAGCTCCCGCCACGTCACCGCCTCGTCCTCGAACTTGGCGTACGCGTCCGCGGGCCCGGCGGCGCGCGCCGTGAGCAGCACCTCGTGGATGGAGACGTTGCCGAAGTGGAGCCACGGGGAGAGCCGGCTCACCGCCTCGAGGTTGTTGGGGTCGTTCCGGTCGTCGGCGTAGCGCGCCAGGCCCCGGGCCACGAACTCGTGCAGCCGCGCGCGGCCCGCCGCCGTGCCGCCCCGGAACATCGGCGACGGCCCCACGGCCTGGTCCACGTCGCACCCGGCCACCAGTGAGGCAATCGTGGCCGGCGTCACCGCCGGCGCGTCGTCCGCGAACTCCAGGTCCACCGGCCGGCGCACCCGCGGCAGCGGGTTGGCCACCGGCCACAGGTGATGCGCCAGCGGCTCCAGCATCGCCGTGCGGAAGCCGCGCGCCGTGCTGTGCTCCTTGGCGTGCGCGGCCATCGGCACCACGGTGGCCGAGTCCACGGCGATCACCGGCGTGGTGGTCCGCTTCCGGAGGCCGCGCAGCTGCCGGGGGTGGATGAACGTCGGGGTGTAGTCCGTCACCACCAGCGCCGCCCGGTCCGCCAGGCGCACCAGCGGGGACCAGGCTGCGTCGGCGTCGCGCCCTGCCGCATCGTCCCCGCGACTGCCGGCCGGCCACTCGGTCCACGCCCCGCGCGAGCAGCTCCAGGCCGAAGGCGCTGGATTCCTTGGCGCGAAGTCGCGCTTCCAGGTCCACCACCGACTCGAGCACCCAGGTGTGGAAGCGCGCGTTGGCCCACGGGTAGTCGTGCCGCAGGCCGTGGTACACCAGCACCGGCACGCCCAGGGCGTCGGCCTGCTCGATAAGCGAAGTTGAGCGCAAAGTTGTCGTGCGCCCGGAAGGTGGCCTGCATCCAGTACAGCACGAACTCGCCCCCGGAGCGCGGGCGCGCGTCCGGTGGCAGGTGCAGGCGGTCGGGGGTACCGGTGGCGTCAGGTCTCATCGTGGTCCCTCGGGGCGGAGCACCGCCCTGCGTCGTGTCATGATGCCAGGCCCGGGCGGCAGGCCGGCCCCTACCCCTGGTCGTACCGGAACGCCCACCCCGTCTCATCCACCCCGAGCAACGCCACGAACCGGTCCCGCGCCTCCCGCATCGCCGCCAGCTCCCCCGCGCTGACGCCTACGAGCCCCTTGAGCGCACCAGCGCGCCATCCGCTGCCCGTCGAGCTTCAGCGCTGCCGGATGTCGTCGAGGAAGCTCAAGTAGTCCAGTTGAACGGGCAGGCGTCGGGCGGTGCGCCGGATGTCGTGCCGGCACCCGCGAAGCCGGTCACTCATCCGGTTGAGGTACGCCGCGCTCGACACGTACGGCTTGCTGGCCAGCAGCCCGCCATCGCCGAAGGTGGCCATCCCCACCACGTTCGGCAGCTCCACCTACTCCATGGCGTCGGCGAAGCCGGCCCAGAACCACTCGCTGAGCCGGAGCGGGTGCACGCCGGCGAGCGTGGCGAAGTTGCTCAGCACCATCAGGCGGTGGATGTGGTGCGCATACGCCGTGTCGCGCACCATCGCCACCGAGTCCCGGACGCACGCCAGGTCGGTGCGCTCGGGTTCCCAGAACAGCTGGGGCAGGGGGCGGGTGAAGCCGAAGTAGTTGTGCGCGCGGTAGCCGGGCATCGTGAGCCAGTAGATGCCGTTCACGTACTCCCGCCACCCGATCACCTGCCGCACGAACCCCTCACACGACGCCAGCGACACGCCCCCTGCCCGTACCGCGCGATGGCGCGCTCCACGATCTCCCGCGGGTGCAGCAGCCCCACGTTCATCGCCGCCGAGAGCCGCGAGTGATAGAGGTACACCTCGCCCCGGAGCATCGCGTCCTCGTACGGCCCGAAGTCGGCGAAGCGGCACGCCAGGAACTCCTCCAGCGCCACCAGCGCCTGCGCCCGTGTCACCGGCAGGTCGAAGCCGTCCACCGACCCCCAGTGCGCCGCGAACGACATCCCGCCCGCGGGCGCCGCCCGCGCGCCCGACACCATCCGCATCACCCGCTGCGTGATCCCGTCCGGCATAAATCGCCGGGGCGCCAACGGCACGCCGCGCTTCCGCAGCGCCTTGGCCCCCTCGCGGTTCTCCCGGTCCAGGTTCCACTGCCCGCCGAGCGGCTCCCCGTTCCCGTCCACCAGGAACCCGAGCCGCCGCCGCTGCCAGCGGTAGAAATCCTCCATCCGGAGGAGCTTCCGGCCCTGGGCCCACCGCGCGAACGCCTCCCGGCTCGTGAGGAACCGCCGGTCTTCCACCACCCGCACCCGACCCGCCAGCTCCACGGCCAGCGCGCGGAGCGACTGCGCGATTCCCCACTCCGCCGGCGCCTGCACGATCACCTCCGCCGGCCCCCACTCGGCGAGGTGCGCCCGGATCCCCTCCGCATAACTCGCGCAACCCGGTGGTCCACCTCGTAGCCCTGCGCCCGCAGCTCCTCGGCGAGGTGCCGCAGCGCCGACAGCACCAGCACCAGCTTCCACCGGTGGTAGGGCAGCGCCGAGCCCTTCCCGGTACTCTCCACCAGCAACACCTGCCTCGTTGCCGGCGACGGCGGCAGCACCGCCGTCGCCACCGACAGCTCCCAGGGACCGACGAACCACGTAGGCCTCGGGCGCCGATTCATGACCCAGATCGAATTGGTAGGGGCCGGCTACAGCCGGCCCTCCTCAAACCCACCCGGACCAGCGCAACGGAGAAGAATTCAGGATCGCGGAACAGCACGGAATGATGGTGCGGGGAAGAGGAGGGCCGGCCATGGCCGGCCCCTACCATGCGGCTTGCCGGCCGCCGAGCCGCTGCAGCGTCGCCCGGAGCGTGGCGAGATCCCCGGAGATGACCCCCGTGGACGCCGGCAGCGACGCCAGGTACGCCGCCGCCCCGCTCCCGCCGAGCAGCAGCGTCCGCGTTCCCTGCAGCCGCGTCACCAGCCGGTGCAGGTCCGCCGCGAGCAGGGCATCGTCGGTGGGATACACCACCGAGAGCGCCACCACCTGGGCATCCGCCGTCTCCGCCGCGGCCGCGATGTCGCTCACCGGGAGGTCGATGCCGAGGTAGGTGACCCGCCACCCGAGCGCCGCCGCCGTGGCCGCCACCAGGAGCGCGCCGAGTTCATGGCGCTGGCCGGCCGGGGTGGCCACCAGGATCCGCGGGCGGGCGCCACTGCCCACGCTGAGCTCGTGCACCAGGCCGTCGAGCACCCGCCGCACCGTGGCCGTCGCGAAGTGTTCGTGCTGCGGCGGCAGGTCGCCGTCGTGCCAGCGCTCGCCGATCTCCACCAGCAGCGGGTGGATCACCGCATCGATGGCGCCATGCATCCCGAACGTCACCACCGCCTGGCGCAGCCCGCCCTCGAGCGCCGGGCCGTCGAGCGCCTCCACCGCCTCCATCAGGCGCGCCACCGCCAGGTCGCCTTCCTCCGCCACCACCCCGCTCGCCACCGACACCCCACTCGGCCGCGTCCGTCGCTCCGCCTCCTGATCAGCCCGGATCAGGTCCAGCAGCTGGTCATTCGGGAGCGCCACCAGCTGGCTGATGTTCCGCCCGGCCTGCGTGGCCACGCCGAGCAGCCGCAGCCGCTCGATGTCGGCATCGGAATACAGGCGCTGGCCCCCTGCCGAGCGCTCCGGGGCCACCACCTGATAGCGCCGCTCCCAGACCCGCAGGACATGGGGCGACAACCCCGTTCGCTCGGCCACCAGCCGGACGGGGTGCTGCGGGAGAGTCTTCTCTGGTTGTTCCATGGTTAGACAAAGTATGAATCTGTCTAGCTAGTGTCAACATCTGAACTTCGACGTTGTCTTGACAGTCCGTAATGCATCCAACAGATTGTTCGACGCGAATTGGACGGTGCGCGCGCAGTTCAAGCATTCACTCGCCAACGTCCAACCTTCGGAGCCGGACATGAAGTCTGCCTTCTCCCGATTCGCGCTGGTCGGCCTCGTGGCCGCCCTGGCCGCCTGCGATAGCGACAGCAACGACCCCGCCGCCACCGCCAGCATCCGCGTGGTGCACGGGTCGCCCGATGCCCCCGCGGTCGATGTGTTCGTGGATGGCCAGTCGGTCCTGACCAACGTGGCCTACCAGGCCGCCTCGCCGTACCTCGAGGTGAAGGCCGGCACCCGGAACGTCCAGGTGCGCGCCGCCGGTGGCGGCGCCACCGTCATCGACGCCGACCTGGTCAAGCAGGACGGCGATGTCCACACGGTGATCGCCACCAACCTGCTCGCGAGCATCGAGCCGCTGGTGCTCACCGACGACAACAGCGCCCCCGCCGCGGGCAACTTCAAGCTGCGGCTGGTGCACGGCGCCCCGAACGTCGGCCTCGTGGACATCTACATCACCGCCCCCGGCGCCGCGATCGACGCGCTGACGCCGGACCTGACCAACATCCCCTTCAAGGGGGTGAGCAGCTATATCGAAGCCCCCGCGGGCCAGTACCGCGTGCGGATCACGCCGGCCGGCACCAAGACCGTCGCCATCGACACCGGCACCCTCGACCTCGCGGCGGGGCAGGTCCGTACCGGCATTGCCGTGGAGGCCACGGGTGGCGGGGCGCCGCTCACGGCGCTCCTCCTGGCGGACAAGAACTAGTCCGTCGCAGGTGCAGGTTCCACGCAGCTCCTACCACACGATCCGCAGTCTGCAGTCCTGAATGGGGGGGGGGGCGGTGCGGGCGTCACCCCCGCTCATTCAGGGCTCCGTGTGACAGGCAGGCACGTTGCCCCGCGGGGAAGGCCCGCCGGGCCTTCTCCTCGAGCCGGGCCCCGGAGGCCCCAGTGAGGTACGCCATGACCGTCATCGCCCCCCGCCGTCGTGCGGCGGAGTACACCCTGCTCGACACCGTCCGCGCCCTCGGGCGCTTCTCCCGCTTCGCCCAGCTGCTCGAGCGGGCCGGGCTCGATGCCATCGTGGGCGGCGCCGAGCCGATGACCGTCTTTGCCCCGAGCGACCGGGCCCTCGAGCGGCTCGAGGCCAGTTCCCCCGCCATGCAGGCCCTCTTCCACGACCCGGCCCGCCTGGAGCAGCTCCTGGCCGGCCACATCGTCACCGGCACCTACCGGGAGGCGGACCTGATCCCCTTCACCCGGCTGCCGAGCCTCACGGGCGCCCACCTCCACCTCTCCGTGGGCGACGGCGAGGTCCACGTCTCCGGCGTCCCCGTCCTCACCCCCGACATCCTGGGCACCAACGGCGTGCTCCACGAGCTCGACGGGGTGGTGCTTCCCGACTGACCGTTCGAGTTGACTAACCCCGTGCCCCGGACTAGCTTGCCGTCCCTCACGGGGCTGTAGCTCAGCTGGGAGAGCGCTGCAATCGCACTGCAGAGGTCAGGGGTTCGATCCCCCTCAGCTCCACTTGGATGTCTCAAAACGCGCCCGGGCCGCCACTCTGCGGCCCGGGCATTCGTTTTGCCTTTAGTCGGGGCGTGGCCACTCAGATCAACGACTTAGCGCCCTTCGTGGCGCCCCGCCCCGGCATTCTGCGGCGCCCCACAGTGGAGCCGGCGGAAGTCCGCCTCTCCGAGGTGGTCTCCGCCCTGTCGCATGCCCTGGATATCACCGAGGGGCAGCCGGCCGGCCACGCGGTCCGCACCTGCGTCATCGGCATGCGCCTGGCCGAGGTGCTGCACCTCACCCTCGACGAGCGCTCGGCCCTCTTCTACGCCCTGCTCCTCAAGGACCTGGGCTGCTCCAGCAACGCCGCCCGCCTGGCCCGGATCTTCCAGGCCGACGACCTGCTCCTCAAGCGCGCCCACAAGGTCACCGACTGGAGCCGCGGCGCCGATTCCGCGCTCTACGCCTTCCGCTACGCCCGCGCCGACCGGCACGTCCTTGCCCGCACCGTGCAGGCGCTCAAGGTGGCCTTCACCGAGCAGGGCAGTGGCCGCGCCATGACCGAGACCCGCTGCGAGCGCGGCGCCGACATCGCCCGGCAGCTCGGCCTCGATCCCATGACCAGCGAGGCCATCCGCGCGCTCGACGAGCACTGGGACGGTCACGGCATGCCCTACGGCCGCGCCGGCGACCAGATCCCGCTCCTCGGCCGCATCTGCGGCCTGGCGCAGACCGTCGAGGTGTTCTTCACCGCCCACGGCCGCGACGCGGCCTACGCCGTGGCCCGCAAGCGCGCCGGCACCTGGTTCGATCCCGGCATGGTGGCCGCCCTCACCGCCTTCGAGGACGACGTCGCCTTCTGGGGCACCCTCGGGGCCACCGACCAGCTCGAGTTCGTCGCCGACCTCGAGCCGCGTGACCGCGTGCTCTTCGCCGATGAGGCCCGCCTCGACGACGTGGCCCAGGCCTTTGCCCGCGTCATCGACGCCAAGAGCCCCTACACCGCACGCCACTCCGCCGGCGTCGCCAGCATCGCCGTGGCGCTCGGCCGCGACATGGGGCTGCCGGACGCGGAGCTGGTGACGCTCCGCCGCGCCGCGCTGCTGCACGACATCGGCAAGCTCGGCATCTCCAACGCCATCCTCGACAAGCCGGGCAAGCTCACGCCCGACGAGTTCGCGGCGATGCAGCGCCACACCGGCTACACCCTCGAGATCCTGCGCCGCGTGCGCCGCTTCGGCGCCTTCGCCGAGCTGGCCGCCGCGCACCACGAGCGGCTCGACGGCACCGGCTATCACCTGGGCCTCACCTCCCGCGAGCTCCCCCCGCTCGCCCGCATCCTCGCGGTGGCCGACGTGGCCGAGGCGCTCACCGCCGAGCGGCCCTACCGCCCGGCCCTCCCGCGCGACCAGGTGCTCGGCATCATGCGGCCGCAGGTGGGCACGGCGCTCTGTCCCATCGCCTTCGAGTCACTCGCCGGCATGGACCGCATCCCCACCTGAATCCGTCTTCCAGTTTCCTTCTGAATAATCTCAGGTTGTCCGGGCTAGGCTCCGCGAACTTCTTCACAATCGCGAGCCATGACACCGAACATCCCGCGCACGATGGGCCAGCAGTTCGGCCGCCGCAGCTGGGCCGAGCCGTGGAAGATCAAGATGGTGGAGCCGCTCGCGGAGACCACGCCGGAGCAGCGGGCCCGGGCGCTCGAGGAGGCGGGGTATAACACCTTCCTGCTCAAGTCGGAGGACGTCTACATCGACCTCCTCACCGACAGCGGCACCGGCGCCATGAGCGACCGCCAGTGGGCCGGCATGATGCTCGGTGATGAGGCCTACGCCGGCAGCAAGAACTTCTATCGTCTCGAAGCCGCCATCCAGCAGCATTACGGCTACCGCCACATCCTCCCCACCCACCAGGGTCGCGGCGCCGAGCACCTGATCAGCCGCTGCGCCATCAAGCCGGGGCAGGTGGTGCCGGGCAACATGTACTTCACCACCACGCGGCTGCACCAGGAGCTGGCGGGCGGCCGCTTCGTGGACGTGATCTGTGATGAGGCGCACGACACGGCGTCGCTGGCGCCCTTCAAGGGCAACATCGACCTGGGCAAGCTCGAGGCGCTCATCCAGAAGGAGGGCGCGGAGAAGGTCGCGTACGTGAGCCTGGCGGGCACCGTGAACATGGCCGGGGGCCAGCCGGTCTCCATGGCCAACGTGAAGGCGGTGAGCGAGCTCTGCGGGAAGCACGGGGTGAAGCTCTACCTCGACGCCACCCGCATGGCGGAAAACGCCTTCTTCATCCAGGAACGGGAGCCGGGCTACGCGGACGTGCCGATCGCGCAGATCCTGCGCGAGTTCTGCGACTACACCGATGGCGCGTGGATGAGCGGGAAGAAGGACAATCTGGTCAACATCGGCGGCTGGCTGGCCGTCAACGACTGGGACCTCTACGAGGAGCTCCGCAACCAGATCGTCATCTACGAGGGGCTGCACACCTACGGCGGGATGGCGGGGCGGGACATGGAGGCCATGGCCATCGGCATCGAGGAGTGCGTGCAGGACGACTACATGCGCTCGCGCGTGGGCCAGGTGCAGTACCTGGGCGAGCTGCTCACCGACTGGAACGTCCCCATCGTCAAGCCGGTCGGCGGTCACGC
>JBGAOL010000096.1:0-11706 GCA_044221825.1 Gemmatimonadales bacterium | reverse complement strand
CGCCAGCTGCATGGTGATGGTGGAGAAGCCGTGCAGCCGGCCGCGGCCGGTGAGCTTGAAGAGCGTGGTGCGGTAGAGCGCGCCGAAGAAGCGGACCCAGTCGACGCCGTGGTGGTCGTAGAAGCGCTTGTCCTCCACCGAGAGAAAGGCGGCCACGGCGGCCGGCGAGATCTGCTCAATGGAGACGACGGTGCGGCGTTCCTCGCCCAGGTCGGTGATGAGGCGGCCGTCGGCGGCGAAGACCTTGGCTGCCTGGGCCGGGTCCCACTTGCCGTGGACCAGGCGGGCCACCGAGGGACAGGCGTTGCCGGCGCAGGCCCGCTGCCACGCCCCGAGGGCGACGCCCCCACCCAGCGCCATGCCGGCGAGGATGACGGTGAGGACCGTGCTGCGGATCCGGGGGGTGAACCACCACCGGGCGAGGGTGCTGCCGATGCGGGAAGCCATGGACAGAAGATAACGGCCCCTCCCGGCCCGGCGAGGTGATCGGCGCCGCCCGGGGCGCCTCCCCCGCCGGGGTGGCGCGGCTTGCTCCCCCCGGAGGGTCGCCGTACCATTCGCGTCCCATGACCACCGCCTTCCTGTCCCAGCTCACCGACCGCGGGTTCGTCCACGACGTGACCCCCGGCTTTGCCGACCGCCTGCAGCAGGGGCCGGTCACCGGCTACGTCGGCTTCGACCCGACGGCCGACAGCCTGCACGTGGGCAACCTGGTGCCGGTGATGGGGCTGGCGTGGCTGCAGCGCTTCGGCGGGACGCCGATCATCCTGGTGGGCGGCGGCACCGGCATGGTGGGGGACCCGAGCGGGAAGCGGAGCGAGCGGCCGATGCTCACGGTGGAGCAGATCGACCACAACGCGTCGCGCATCCGGGGCCAGCTGGAGCAGTTCCTGAGCTTCGAGGGGCAGAACGCCGCGCGGGTCCGCAACAACGCCGACTGGCTCCGCCCGCTCGGGCTGATGGAGTTCCTGCGGGACGTGGGGAAGCACTTCACCATCAACTACATGCTGCAGAAGGACTCGGTGAAGAGCCGGATGGAGACCGGCATCAGCTACACCGAGTTCACCTACATGCTGGTGCAGGCGTTCGACTTCTGGCACCTGTGGAAGCACGAGCGCTGCGAGCTGCAGATGGGCGGCAGCGACCAGTGGGGGAACATCACCGCGGGCAGCGAGCTGGTGTCGCGGCGCGAGGGGGCGCAGGTGCACGGGCTGGTGTTCCCGCTGCTCACCACGGCAAGCGGCGGCAAGTTCGGGAAGAGCGAGCAGGGGAACGTCTGGCTCGACCCGGCCAAGACCAGTCCCTACAAGTTCTACCAGTTCTGGCTCAACACCGAGGACGCCGACGCCGACCGGCTGCTCCGCTTCTTCACCTTCCTGCCGCTCGAGGAGATCTCCGCCATCGTGGCCGAGCACTCCTCAGACCCGGGGAAGCGGGTGGCGCAGCGGCGGCTGGCGGAGGAGCTGACCACGCGGGTGCACGGCGCCGAGGTGACCAGGCGCGTCATCGAGGCGAGCCGGCTCCTCTTTGGCGGCACCAACCTGGCGCAGGCGGGTGCCGAGGTGCTCGGCGTGCTGGCGGGCGAGGTGCCGACGACGGCGCTCGCGGCCGGGGAACTCGAGGGGCTCCCGATTGCGGATGCGCTGGTGAAGGCGGGGCTCGCGACCTCCAAGAACGAGGCGCGGCGCGGGCTCACGCAGAACGGCTTCTCGCTCAACGGCACCCCCGTGGCCGCCGACCGTGTGCTCGGGGCCGGCGACGTGCTCGGCGGGGGCTTCGTGCTGCTGCAGAAGGGCAAGCGGAGCTACGCGCTGCTCGACTGTCGCTAGGCAGCGCGCCGGGCGGCGGTGACGGGCGACCTAGCGCCCCGCCGTACGCCCCATCATAATTGCGTCAATCGCGGCCCTCCCGCCGCCACATTCCCCACCCACAGCGAACCCTCACTCCCCTTCCCCCTGGAGGAGATCTGTCATGCGCGGCGAATTCATGGCGTTCCTGAAGGAGTACGGTGTCATCGGCCTGGCCATCGCGGTCATCATCGGCGGCAAGGCGGGGGACCTGGTGAAGTCGATCGTGGACGGCCTGCTGATGCCCATCGTGGGCCTGCTGCTGCCGAGCGGCGACTGGCAGAAACTGGTGGTGGGGCCGTTCCAGGTGGGGATCGTGCTGTCGGCGCTGGTGAACTTCATCATCGTGGCGTTCCTGGTGTTCCTGTTCGCCAAGAAGGTGCTCAAGGAGGACAAGGTGGCGAAGAAGTAAGCGCCGCCGCCGGACGCGCGACGCCCCCGCGGGAGCAGCGCAGGGCGTCGACCGTGCCTGACTACCAGCGGGTGCGGCTGGTGTTGCGGCGCGGCTTGGCGCCGAGCATGCCGAGGACCCCGCGCACCAGCTCGCGGCCGACGGTGCGGGCCTGGTGCCGAGCGCCGCGACGATGGCGCCGCCCACCTTGGCGCCGGTGGACATGCCGCCGCTCCGGGGCGCGGAGCGCTGATTTCGGGCGGGAAGGAGGTGCGTGGCGCCTCGCGCACCGGCGGGGCCGAGGCCTGGACGCGGCGCTGCAGCAGCTCGCGGGCGCTCTCGCGGTCCACGGCCTGGCCGTACTCGCGGAGGAGGTCGGAGGCCTGGATGTCGGCCTGGAGCTCCTCGGGGGTGAGCGGGCCCATGCGGGAGGAGGGCGGGATGAGGCGGGTGGCCACCACGGGGGTGGGGACGCCGCGCGGGTCGAGCGCCGTGACCACCGCCTCGCCGATGCCGAGGCTGGTCAGCGTCTCGGCGAGGTCGTAGAAGCTGGTCTTGGGGAAGGTGCGCACCGCGGCGGTGAGCGCCTTCTCGTCGTCGGGGGTGTGGGCGCGGAGGGCGTGCTGGACGCGGTTGCCGAGCTGGGCCAGGATGTCGCTCGGGACGTCCTTGGGGCTCTGGGTGACGAAGTAGATGCCGACGCCCTTGGAGCGGACGAGGCGCACCACCTGCTCCACCTGCTCCAGGAAGGCCTTGGAGGCGTCGTTGAAGAGGAGGTGCGCCTCGTCGAAGAAGAAGACGAGCTTGGGCTTGTCGAGGTCGCCGGCCTCGGGGAGCGCCTGGTAGAGCTCGGCCAGGAGCCACATCATGAACGTGGAAAAGAGACGCGGCTTCTCCTGCACGTCGGTGAGCTCGAGGCAGGTGACGACACCCTTGCCGTCGCGGGTGGTGGCGAGGAGGTCGTGGACGTCGAACTCCGGCTCGCCGAAGAGGATCTCGGCGCCGAGCGCCTCGAGCTCCACCATCTTCCGGAGCAGGACGCCCACGGTGGCGCTGCTCATGCCGCCGTACTGGGCCAGCTCGGGCTTTCCCTGGTCGGAGGAAAGGAACTGGAGCAGGGCGCGGAGGTCGGAGAGGTCGAGGAGCGGGAGCTGGCTGTCGTCGGCGTACTTGAAGACCAGGGTGAGGACGCTGGTCTGGGTCTCGTTGAGGCCGAGCACCTTGGCGAGCAGCAGCGGCCCGAAGCTGGCGATGGTGGCGCGGAGCTGCACGCCGGGCTTTCCCGTGAGGCTCACGAACTCGACCGGCACGCCCGCGGCCTGCCAGTTCCAGCCGGTCTCGGTGGCGCGGGTGGTGATGCGGTCGTTGGCGGTGCCGGGCATGGCGAGGCCGGCGAGGTCGCCCTTGATGTCGGCCACGAAGACGGGGACGCCGGCCTGGGAGAGCTGCTCGGTGAGGAGCTGCAGCGTCTTGGTCTTGCCGGTGCCGGTGGCGCCGGCGATGAGCCCGTGGCGGTTCATCATGGCCAGTGGGATGCGGACGGCCGGGGCGGCGTGGAGCGTCCCGTCGTGCAGCGCCGCGCCGAGGGTGACGGCGGTGCCGCTGAAGCCGTAGCCGCTGGCGAGCATCTCGTCGAAGGTGCCGGGCATCGGGGTCTCCAGGGTCAGACGAGCGGGTCGAGCACGGCCACGACCCGCTCGACCTCGCCCAGGGTGTTGTAGCAGTGGGGCGCGATGCGCAGCGCGCCCTCGCGATGACTCAGCGACACGCCCGCCTTCCGGAGCGCCTTGAAGCACTCCTCGATGCGCGGCGGGGCCAGGCAGGTGATGCCCGACGCGCGCTCGCCCACGGGCGAGGTGAGGGCCACGCCCTTCCGCCGCGCCCACTCCACGAGGGGCGCCTGCAGGCGGGTGAGGTGCTGCTGGATCCCCGCGATGCCCAGCTCGAGCAGGAGCTCGATGGACTGGCGCATCCCCACGAATTCCTGGTAGGGGAGCGTGATGAGCTCGAAGCGGCGGGCGTCGGGGCGGAAGACGTCCTTGTAGTCGGTGAGCCGGGAGAAGTCGTCGGTGCCCTCGAAGGCCATCCAGCTGGCGACAGCCGGCTCCATGACGGGGATGAGGTCGCGGCGGACGTACATGAAGCCGCTGCCCCACGGGGAGAGCAGCCACTTCTGCGCGCCGCAGGAGAGGATGTCCACCGGGACCTGCTTCACGTCCACCGGGATCTGGCCCACGGCCTGGATGGCGTCCACCACCAGGAACTGGCCGCGGGCGCGGGTGGCCTGGGAGAGGGCGGCCAGGTCCACCGTGTAGCCATTGGCGAACTGGGTGAGCGAGACCGCCAGGCAGCGCACGCGCGGATCGGCGAGGCGGGCGTGCATGCGGGCCTCGTCGGGCCAGCCCTCGGGGGTGGTGGGGAGCACCTCGAGTTCCACGCCCCGGTCGCCGAGGCGGCGCCAGGGGTACATGTTGGCGGGGAACTCGCGGTCGGAGACGAGGACGATGTCGCCCGGGCCGAGGGGGAGGGCGCGGGCCGCGATGGCGAGGCCGAAGGTGGTGTTGGTGGTGAGCGCCACCTCGCCGACGTCCGCATTGATGAGCTTCGCCACGGCCTCGCGGGCCAGGTCGAAGGCGCCGAAGAGGTCCTCGTGCCGCAGCAGGTGCGGGCGGGTGCGGCGGGTGTTGAAGTCGTCGAGGGCGCGGCGGGTGCGCTCGGGGATGGGCCCGATGGAGGCGTGGTCGAGGTAGGTGGTCTCGTCCGCCCACGGGAATTCGGTCCGGCGCAGGGCGCCCAGGTCGTACGGCACGGGGTGATATCCTCCGGGAAGTGGCGTACGTTACCGGCAGGCGGAGGCTGGAGGCAAGCATGGGCTTTGGCGGACCCTTTTCCCTGGTGCTCTCGGGCGGCGGCCTCAAGGGGCTGGCGCACGTGGGCGTGCTGCTGGCGCTCGAGGAGCGGGGCCTCGAGCCCGAGCTGGTGGTGGGGAGCAGCATGGGGGCGCTGATCGCGGCGGCGTGGGCGGCGGGGGTGCCGGCGCGGACGCTCGAACAGGGCGGCCTCAAGGTGAAGCGGCGCGACATCTTCCAGGTGGCGCACGCCGACATGGCCTTCAAGCGGATGAAGGCGCCCGCCGTCTACCGGCGCGAGCCGCTCTACGCCCTGATCCGCTCGGTGATCGGCGACGTGCGCTTCGAGGAGCTGCCCCGGCGGCTGTTCATCAACACCGTGGAGCTCGACTCCGGGATGCAGGTGTTCTGGGGCCTGCCCGGCCTCAGGGACGCGCGGGTGGCGGATGCGGTGCTGGCCTCGTGCGCGCTGCCGGGGCTGTTCCCGCCGGTGGAGATCGGGGGCCGGCACTACGTGGACGGGGCCGTGCTGGAGAACCTGCCGGTCTCGGCGGCGGCCGCGCTGGGGCGGGCGCCGGTGCTGGCGGTGGACGTGGGCTCGACGGCGGCGCTCCGCGCCAACGTGCAGGAGGAGGGCTTCGCGGCCACCTATGCCCGCGGGCTCGAGATCGTGATGCAGACCATGATGGAAAGCCGGCTGCGCCGCTGGAGCCGGCCGCCGCTGCTGCTGCTGCACCCGCGGGTGGAGCACGTGTCGATGTTCGCCTTTGGGCAGAACCGGGAGATCATCGAGGAGGGGCGCCGCGCCACGCTGGACCTGCTGGACCGGCTCCCGGCCACGCTGCCGGCGGAGGCCGAAGGGATCTTCCCGCAGCGGATGGTGGAGGTGCGGGTGGATGCGGCGCGCTGCATCGGGTGCGGCGCGTGTGCCATGCAGGCGCCGCAGGTGTTCGGGATGAGCGAGGGGAAGGCGGTGGTGCGGCAGCCTCGGCAGTGCTGGTCGCCGCTGGATGGGTCCTACGTGCGGAACTGCCCCACCTACGCCATCAGCGCGCGCTTCACGCCACCGACGGGGTGAAGGCGCGGGCGGCGGCCTCGAGGTCCGCCACCACGCGGGTCCAGCTGAAGTGCCGCTCCGCCCGCGCGCGGCCAGCCACCCCGAGCGCGTGGGCACGCTCGGGCTGCCGCAGCAGCGCCACCGCCGCCGCCAGTACCTCCCGGCGGTCGGTGGGCGGGAGCAGCAGCCCGCTCACGCCGTGCTCGACGCATTCCGCGGTCCCCCCACCCCGCCCCGCCAGCACCGGCAGCCCCGCCGCCTGCGCCTCGAGCAGCGAGAGGCCGAAGCCCTCCACTTCCGGACCCTGCACCCGCGACAGCCCGACGTAGAGATCCGCCGCCTGGTAGAGCGAGGGCAGTTCCGCTTCCGACACGGCGCCGAGGAAGCGGACCTGCCCGGCCACGCCGAGCTCGGCCGCCAGCGCCTCGAGGCGGGGCCGGTCCGGCCCCTCACCGGCCACCACGTAGTGGCAGGCGTACCCTTCGGCCTGGAGCCCGGCGAGGAGCGCGAGCGCCTCGTCCACGCCCTTGTGGGGGACGAGGCGGGCCACGGTGAGCAGGGTGCAGCTCCCGGCGCGGGGGCCGCCCGCGGCCCGGGGCGCGAAGCGTCGCGTGTCGACGCCGAGCGGCACCACGCGCACCCGGTCGGGGCCGGCGGGGAGGCCGAGGAGTTCCGCCAGCTCCACGTAGCGGTCGCGGGTCCAGCCGCTGATGGCCACGGCACCGGCGGCGCCGGCCACGAGCTCGCGGATGCCGCGGCGGCGGCGGGGGGAGCGGCGGGCCTGGTCGTGGAGGAGCTCGAGGTCGAGGCCGTAGGCGATGAGGCCGTAGGGAAGGCCGCGCCGCGTGCCGAGCCAGCGCGCCACGTGCCCCGCCGGCTTCACGTTGCCGGCCCAGAGGAAGGCGGGCTGGTGCTGGCGCACCAGCCGGTCGGCGTGGAGGCCCCAGCGCACCAGGCAGGGGAGCGTCTTGAGCCGGCGGCTGGGCACGGCGAGGCGGTCCACCGGGAGACCGCTGGCCTGGTCCCAGGCCTCCCAGCCGTCCACCTGGCCGGTGGAGACGCGGATCCGCCCCTCCGCGTGCCGCACGATCTCCCCGAGCGCGCGCGCGATGCCGCCCAGCATGGGCGGGAAGTCGTAGGTGAGGAGGAGAGCCGGGGTGGTCATCGGCGGAGGGCGCGTTCGGCGAGCACGGCGTGATAGACGGCCAGGGTGCGGTCGAGCATGCGGTCGAGTGAAAAATCGTCCCGGGCGCGGCGGCGCCCGGCGGCGCCCAGGCGCGCGGCGAGCACCGGGTCGCCGAGCAGGCGGTCGATGCCGGCGGCCCACGCCGCGGGATCCGTCGGCGCCACGAGGAGGCCATCCATCTCGTGGCGGATGATCTCCGCGTTGCCGGTGGCGTTGGACGCCACCACCGGCAGGCCGAGCGCCAGCGCCTCGAGCACCGCCTGGGGGAACGCATCCCAGCGCGAAGGGTGGAGCGCCAGCTCGAGCAGGTCGTACAGCGGGCGGATGGCTGGCTCGAAGGGCAGCCGCACCACTGCGTGACGCTCCGGCACGGGCGGGAGCGGGGCGGCGAGCGCGGCCGCATCCAGCCCCGCGAGCACCAGGCGCACGGGCGTCGCCACGTGGGCCAACGCCGCGAGCACCACCGCCTGGTCCTTGGGCCGCGCCACCACACCGATGATCCGGTGGGATGGCTCCCAGCCGATCCGCGCACGCCAGGCATTGCGCTCCGCCTCGCTCACCGGCCGGTCCATCCGGCTGGCCACGAAGCCGCTCGGCACCACCACCACCTTGCCCGCCGGCGTGCCCCGCCCCACCAGTTCGTCCCGCACCGACTCGCTCAAGGCGATGATTCGATGACTGACGCGGGCGGCGAGCCAGTTCTGCAGCCGGGTGCTCCGGGGGAACGAGCGGCGCGTCAGGATGAGCGGCGCAGGGAGCCGGCCGGTGAGGCCGAGCCAGGTGAATGCCTCACGGTCGCGCGAGCCCTGCGAGTTGATGATGTCCACGGGCTGCTCCCGCAGCAAGGCCCCGAGGGCGCGCGCGTTCATGAATCGCGACTGGCGCGCCAGCGGCAGCGGGTGCACCGGCAGCCCGCCGGCCCGCGCCTCCGCCTCCACCGGCGAGCCGGGCGGGCAGACCAGCCGCGCGTCCACGCCGCGCGCGCGGAGCCCGAGCCCGAGCGCGAGGGTGGAATTGACCGATCCCGCGCCCCCACCCTGGTGCAGGGCCAGGAGAACCCGGAGCGGCACGCTGGTATCTTCCCGCTCACCCATGCGGATCCTCATCGTCGGCGCGGCCGGGGACGGCCGGACGGAAGCCTCGGTGGCGCGCGCGGCCCGGCAGCTGGGGCACGACGCGCAGGTGCTCGATGCGCTCGGCTGGCGCCGGCGCCTCGGGGCGCTGGCGCCGTGGTGGCTCCGCTGGCAGGCGGATGCCTTTGCCCCGGACCTGGTGCTCTGCACCCGACATGCGGCCAGCGTCGGTCTGGAGCATCTCCCCAGGCTGCTCCGGCGGCGGCGCTCGGCGTTCTGGTACTTCGACGCGCCGAGCCCGCTGCCCGCGCCGGTGGCGCAACTGGCCACGCTGGTGGACCAGGCCTTCGCCACCTACGGCTACCAGCGCGATGCCTTCCTGGCACTCGGTGCCCGCGGCGCGCAGTTCCTGCCGCAGGGCGCCGATCCCGTGCTCGACACGCCGGCCGAGTCCGCGCCGGCGGGGTGGCAGTGCGAGCTGTCGTTCGTGGGGTCGGGGCAGTACCCGCGGCGGCACGCCATCCTCGCGGCCTTTGGTGCCGCATGCCACCTGCAGGTGCGCGGGCCCCAGTGGGACAATGTACCGGAAGGCGTGCCGGTCGTGGGGGGGCCGGTGCGCGGGCGCGAGTTTGCGCGGGCGGTGCGCGGGGCCGCGGTGTCGCTGGGCGTGGATGCGCTGGAGGCGCAGCGGCAGGAGCGGATGGGCGGCACGTCCAACCGGCTCTGGCGGGTGCTGGCGTGCGGCGGGGTGTTCCTCGGCGAGGCGGTGGAGGGGCTGGAGCAGTTCGTGCGGGACGGGGAGCATGCCGTGCTCTATCGCACGGCGGACGACGGCGTGGCTCGGCTCCGGGAATTGCTGGCTGATGAGGGACTGCGGCGGCGGCTCGCCTCGGCGGGGCGGGCGCACGTGATGGCGCGGCACACCTACGCCGACCGGCTGGAGCTGCTGCTGCAGGGCCGGGGCTACACCTCGACGTAGTTCCGGTGCTCGAAGGGCCGCCAGCCGGTGAGGCGCTCGATGCCGAGTGAGGCGGCGAGCGCCAGGCGGCGGCGATTCCAGGGGCGCGGCAGGAACTGGTCGTTGAAGCGGCCGGCGCGGGTCACCAGCCACTCGCGCATCACGGCGGGATGGGTGCCGGTAAAGGGCGTGAGGCCCACGTCCCACGGCAGGCCGGCGCTCACGTCGGCGCGGGCGGCGGTGCCGCCGTGGTAGAGCTCGTTGTCCACCTGCTGCTTGGCCACGAGCGCGAGGGTGGGGCGGGCCCAGCCATAATGATGATAGGTGGCGCCGCTCCGGCGGGCGCGCGGGCGGCGGTGGTCGGCGCCGAGGCGGAACCCCTGCGCGTCGCGGAAGCTCCGGAGCCCGATGCCGGGGCGCACCACGCGCACCTCGCGCCGGTACCAGGCGCGGCCCTGCCCCACCCAGGCGGGGGAGCCGTAGTGGTGGACGAAGTCCACCAGCAACCCGTCGACATTTCTGTCCGCGTGCGCGTTCTCCATGGCGGCGCGGAGCGCGGGGACGCCGGCCTCATGCAGGACCTCATCGGCCTGGATGTAGATTGCCCAGTCGCCGGTGGCGGCGTCGAGGGCGCGCTGGGTCTCGGTGGCGAGCATGGCGCTGCCGGCCGAGCGGTCCCAGGCGCCGGTGATGAGTCGGAGGCGCGGGTCGGCGAGGCTCTCCACGAGGTCGCGGGTGCCGTCGTCGGAAGGGCCCACGTTCACGATGAGCTCGTCCACGAGCGGCAGCACGGAGCGGAGCGCCTCCCCGATGGGGAAGTCGAGCCGCACGGCGTTGGCAACGAGGCTGAACCCGGTGACGCGCATCGCGTGGCACCCGCGCTGAGGAAGGACGACCCGCCAAAGATATGCGCGTGGCCCTGGTGCATCACACCAAGCTGCCGGTGGAGGGGTACGGCGGCACGGAGCGGGTGGTGGTGGCGCTCGCGGCGGGGCTCGTGGCGCTCGGCCACGAGGTGACCCTGGTGGCGCCGCCCGGCAGCACGGTGCCGCACGTGCGGCACGTGGCCGTCCCCGGCCGCCAGCTCCACGACGCGGCCACCGACCTCACCCCCTTCCTGCCGGACGGCACCGAGATCGTCCACGCCTTCTACCCGCTCAAGGTGGCGCCGGCGGTGCCGCACGTGTGGACGCTCGAGGGCACCACCAAGCCCGGTGTCACCCGCCCGCCCAACACCATCTACGTGAGCGCCGACCATGCGGCGCGGCACGGCAGCACGAGCTTCGTCTACAACGGCCTCGACCCCGCGGAACTCCGCTTCCAGGCCAAGAAGGGGGACTACGACCTGTTCCTCGGCCGGCTCCACACCATCAAGGGGTGGCGCTGGGCGGTGGAGGGGGCGCGGAAGGCGGGGCGGCGGATCGTGGTGGCCGGCGGGTGGCGGCCCACGCTGTCGCTCAGCGTGCGGTTCGTGGGCGAGGTGGGGGGCGCCAAGAAGGCGGCGCTGCTCTCGGGGGCGCGGCTCTTCTGGATGCCGGCGCTGTGGGATGAGCCGTTCGGCATCACGCTCATCGAGGCGCTCTGGAGCGGGACGCCGGTGCTCGGCACGCGGCGCGGGGCGCTGCCCGAGGTGCTCTCGGACGACGTGGCGGGCTTCGGCGACACGCTGGAGGAGCTCGTGGCCGCGATCCCCGACGCGGAGGCGAAGGACCCCGCCGCCTGCCGGGCGCGGGCGGAGCGGTGGTTTGGGCACCTGCGGATGGCCGAGGAGTACGTGCGCTTCTACCGGGGCTGGCTGGCGGGGGGCGCGCTGCCGGCGGGGGAGCGCACCCGCTAGACGCCGGTGACCACCTCGAGGAGCCGGCGGAGGCGGTGCATGTAAGTGTGGTGCGAGATGGCGCGCTGGCGGGCCGCGGTGGCGAGCCGGTCGCGGTACTTGTCCTCCTGGATGGCGCGCTTCACCTGGCCCTTGAGCTGGTCGGGCGTCTCGTAAACCAGCACCTCGGTGCCGTCCTCGAACAGTGGCGGCAGGTCGGCGCGGGCGTCGATGACCTGGGGCGCGCCGATGGCGGCGATCTCGAAGGTGCGGCGGTTGACGCCCGCACCGTCGCCGTTGGCGGAATCGGGGTCGTCGCGGTGGACGTTCACCGCCACCGTGGCGCCCGCGTAGGCCCGCACGAAGTCCTCGGTGCTCGGCAGCTCCCCGCGGCAGTAGTCCCGGAGTCCCGTCTTCCGCCAGCCCGGCCCCCACAGCGCCAGCCCGAACTCCACCAGCTCCGTGAGGTAGCGCTCGCGGCGGGGCGTGGCCTGCCCGGCGAAGACCACGTTGGCGCGGAAGGGTCCGC
>JBGAOL010000095.1:0-11947 GCA_044221825.1 Gemmatimonadales bacterium | reverse complement strand
GGAGCATGGCCTTGGGCCCGTCACCGAGGCGGTGACGCTCGGGGCGCTCGACCCGGCGATGGCCGAGCGCGGCAAGGCGACCTTCGAGACCAAGTGTAGCGCCTGCCACAAGTTCGATGCCCGCTACGTGGGCCCCTCGCTCGGCGGCCTCCTGGAGCGGCGCACCCCGGCCTACATCATGAACATGATCCTCGCCCCGGAGGAGATGTACACCAAGCACCCGGCGGCGAAGCAGCTCCTGGCGGAGCTGATGACCCAGATGCCCAACACCGGCCTCACCCGGGACCAGGCCCGGGAGGTCGTCGAGTACCTCCGCACCGTCTCCCCCACCCCCAGCGGCCAGTGACCGCGACAGGAGGAATGCCCATGTCGGCCCCGTTCGTCCCCGCCCGCCGCGCTCTCGCCGGGCTCCTGCTCGCCAGCGTGGCGCTCGGCGCCTGCGGCAAGCCCACCACGACCCAGGCCGGGATGGCCGGGGACGCGGCGAGCCGCGTCTACGTGGCGCCGGGCCAGTACGACGAGTTCTACGCCTTCCTCTCCGGCGGCTTCTCCGGGCAGCTGGCGGTGTACGGCCTGCCCTCGGGCCGCCTGCTCCGGGTGATCCCGGTCTTTGCCCAGGATGGCGAGAAGGGCTACGGCTACAGCCAGGAGACGAAGGCCATGCTCGAGACGAGCTACGGGTTCGTGCCCTGGGATGATGCGCACCATCCGTCGCTCTCAATGACGGACGGGCTGCACGATGGCCGCTGGATCTTCATCAACGGCAACAACACGCCCCGCATCGCGCGGATCGACCTCAGCAAGATGGAAACCGAGGAGATCATCGAGATCCCGAACGCGGCCGGCAACCATGCCTCGCCCTTCACCACCCAGAACACCGAGTACGTGGTGGGCGCCACGCGTTTCAGCGTCCCGACGCCGCAGCGCGACGTGCCGATCAGCACCTACAAGGAGACCTTCGACGGCCTGATCTCCTTCGTCAAGGTGGATTCGGCGAGCGGCGCGCTGTCGCTGGCGTTCCAGATCCACATGCCGGGCTTCGACTACGACCTGGCGCGGCCGGGCAAGGGCCCGTCGCACGGGTGGGCGTTCTTCACGTCCTACAACACCGAGCAGGCCAGCACGCTCAAGGAACGCAACGCCTCCCAGAACGACAAGGACTACATCGCCGCCGTCAACTGGAAGCGGGCCGAGGAGTGCGTGGCCCAAGGCAAGGCCAAGACCATGCCCGCCACCTACGTCCACACCCTCCGGGGCGAGGACGGGGTGGCCCGGGCGGACACCCGCTCCGGCGCCCCGGTGCTCGAGGTGGCCGACTGCCCCGGCGTGGTCTACTACCTGCCGACGCCCAAGTCACCGCACGGCGTGGACGTCAATCCGTCGGGCGAGTTCATGGCGGCGGGCGGGAAGCTCGCGACGGTGATCCCGGTGTTCTCGTTCGCGAAGTTCCAGGCCGCGATCCAGGCCGTAGCGATCACCAGGTGACGTGCGCGCATCCCGGTCGTGAAGTACGAGTCGGCCCTGAGCTACGCATGAGGCGCGCAGCCTGGCCTGGCCCTGCCTCCACACCGAGTTCGACGACGCCGGCAACGCCTACACGTCGATGTTCGTGTCGTCGGAGATCGTGAAGTGGTCGGTGAAGGACTGCGCCGTGCAGGACCGCATCCTCACGTACTAACTCGATCGGCCACCTGCTGGTCCCGGGCGGCGACACCCGGAAGCCCTACGGCAAGTACGTGATCGCGCTCAACAAGATCACCAAGGACCGCTACCTCCCGACCGGCCCGGAGCTCACGCAGTCGGCGCAGCTCATCGACATCACCGGCGCCAAGATGCAGCTCCTGCTCGACTTCCCGACCATCGGCGAGCCGCACTACGCGCAGGCCATCCAGGCGTCGCTGATCAGGACAATAAGGTCCGCACCTACGAGCTCACCACCAGCCGGAGCGGACGCGGTCAAGTCGGAGAAGGACGTGCGGGTGGAGCGCCGCGGCCGCGAGGTGCACGTGTACGGCACCATGATCCGCAGCCACTTTGCCCCGGACAACATCGAGGGCATCGAGGTGGGCGACAGCGTGTACTTCCACATGACCAACCTCGAGCAGGACTGGGACGTGCCGCACGGCTTCGCCATCACCGGCCAGCGGGACGCCGAGCTGCTCGTGATGCCGGGCGCCACCCGCACCAGCCTCTGGGTGCCGCAGAAGGTCGGGGTGTTCCCCTTCTACTGCACCGACTTCTGCTCGGCGCTGCACCAGGAGATGCAGGGGTACATCCGGGTCTCGCCGAAGGGCTCGGGCGTCAAGCTGACCTTCAACAACCCGTCGCAGTCCTGACCTCCACCGGCCGGCGTCCCCACCGGGGGGCGCCGGCACCGGAGCGGAACCGATGATGACCAAGAGTACCCGCCTCCTGCTCGCCGCCGCGGTCCCGCTCACGCTGGTGTACGCGTTCCCGCTGTGGCACATCGCCCTCCAGGCCCCGCAGTATCCCGAGGGGCTCGGCCTCTACATCGCCGTGAACCAGGTGACGGGGGAGAAGCCGCAGGACCTCAACAGCATCAACAACCTGAACCACTACATCGGCATGAAGGTGATCACGCCGACGGACATCACGGAGCTCCGCTTCATGCCGTGGCTCGTGGCGGGGCTCATCGCGGTGGGCGTCCTGGCGGCCGCGGCCGGGCGGCGGTGGATGCTCTATGGCTTTGCCACGCTGTGTGTGCTCGGCTCGGTGGCCGGCCTGTACGACTTCTGGCGCTGGGGCTACGACTACGGCCACAACCTGGACCCGCACGCGATCATCAAGATCCCGGGGATGACGTACCAGCCGCCGCTGATCGGCAGCAAGCAGCTGCTCAACTTCCACGCGACCAGCCTGCCGTCGGCGGGGGTCTGGATCCTGATCGTGGCCGTGCAGGCGACGGGCGTCCTCCTGGAGCGTGCGCGAGTTCCGCTCGCCCGCCGCGCCTCGGCGCCGGCCCCGACCTGACCATGCCGCGCGCCCTCGCCGCCCGCCTGCTCACCGGCGCTGGCCGCCTGCGTCCCGACGGCCCGCGGGCCATCGCCTACGGCAGCTGCTTCCTGCGAGCATTGCCTGACCATCGCCGACCTGCGGATCGCGGCGAGGCGCGCACCGCGGGCGGGCGGGTGCTGGTGTTCGACGACGTGGGCTGCCTGGCGGCCTGGTTCCGGGCAGCGACGGGGCACGCGGCTGGGTGGTGAGCTACGTGGACCGGGCCTCCTGGCTCCCTGCCGACTCGGCGGTGTACCTCCGCACCGACACGCTGCGCACACCGATGGCCAGCGGGCTCGTGGCCCTTCGCCCCGGCGCCGAGGCCGACAGCGTCCGCACGGCGCTGGGCGGGACGCTCCTCACCTGGGGCGAGGTCCTGGCCGCCGCCTCACCGGATCACCAGCTGGGGCACGGGTCGTGATCCTCGGGGCCCTCGCCGCCGTGGCCGTCCTGGCCGGTCCTCCACGCCCGAGATCCTCGGCGGGTCCAGGGACGGCCTATCCAACGCCTCGCCGCCGCACCGCCGCCGCCGGCCATGGGACACCATCCGCCTCGGGCGGGGTGACTGGGTCATGAGGGCCTCAATCACCCCAAAGTCACCCCACCTTCCACCCCGGCGACCCCGGCGCCGTGCTGCACGGCGGGCCGTACACCTCCTCACCGTCACCGCCGACAGCGTGACCATCCGGGGCCTCGAGCTCCGCGACATCCTCTGTCCGCCGCGGACGACCGCCGCCATCAAGGTGACCGGGGCCCGCGCCTGCCGCTCCCGAGGACCTCCGCTTCACCAACACGTTCTTCGGCCTGTACCTTCAAGGTCACCGGCTGCGTGGTGCGCCGGAACGTGGCCCGCGGCACGGGGCGGCTGGAGAGCCTGTCAGGCAACGCCATTCATTCCTGGAGCTCCTCGCACCTCGTGATCGAGGACAACGACCTGAGCGGGCACCGCGACGGGATCTACTTCGAGTTCACCACGGACAGCCGGGTGGCCGGGAACCTGAGCGCCGGCAACCACCGCTACGGGATCCATTTCATGTTCTCGGACGGCAACACGTATGAGGGCAACCGGTTCCTGCGCAACGGCGCCGGCGTGGCCGTGATGTACAGCAAGCGGGTGCGCATGACGCGGAACCGCTTCGAGGACAGCTGGGGCAGCGCCGCCTACGGGCTCCTGCTCAAGGACATCAGCGACAGCGAGCTGGACCACAACCGCTTCCGCGCCAACTCCGTGGGCCTCTACGCGGAGGGCACCACGCGCGTGACCCTCACAGCCAACCAGTTCCTGGGCAACGGGTGGGGCGCCCAGGTGATGGCCAACGCGGTGGACACCCGCTTCCTCGGGAACCGCTTCGAGGGCAACAGCTTCGACGTCGCCACCAACAGCATCAACGCCTCGAGCGAGTTCCGCGGCAACTTCTGGGACCGCTACACCGGCTACGACCTGGACCGGGACGGCACCGGCGACGTGCCCTTTGCCCCCGTGCGGCTCTTCGCGCTCGTGGTCCAGCAGAACCCGCCGGCGCTGATCCTGCTCCGGAGCTTCTTCATTTCGCTGCTCGACGCCGCGGAACGGGTGGCCCCTGCCCTGACGCCACAGACCATGGTCGACCAGGCGCCACGCCTGCGCTGGAGCGGGCGAGGAGGCACGCCGACGGCCCCGATCGCGGCGCAGGACCTCACCGGGCGCTTCGTCGGCTCGAGGTGCTTCGCGGGGTGACGCTCGCGCTGGCGCCCAGCCGGATCTGCAAGGCTCAGTCCTCGAATGCGGCCGGCAAGTTCACCCCATCAAGGCGGTCCTCAACCTCAGCGGTGCCGGATGGCGATCGCCCACGTGCTGGGGTGACTGGTGAACGGCGATGAGCGGTATCGCCGCGAGATCGGCTACATGCCCGCAGCGTTCGCGGCGTTCACGAACCTCGCGGCGCCGGGTCATAGCCGCCGCTGGCCGACCAGCGAGCCCAAGGACATACAGGACCGGTCGCTGCTCGGGGCCTTCGGGCTCGAGGGCCAGCTCGGCAAGCCGGTGCGGACGCTCTCGGGCGGCACCCGGCAGAAGCTGTCGGCGGCAGTGGCGTTCCTGTTCGAGCCGCGGCTCCTGATCCTGGACGAGCCCACGGCGGGCCTCGACCCGGTGGCCGCCGGGATCTTCAAGGCCAAGCTGGCCGAGCGGCGTGCCGCGGGCGCGGCGGTGCTGCTGGCCTCGCATACCCTCTCCGAGCTGGAGGAACTGGCCGATGACCTGGTCTTCCTGCTCGAGAACAAGTCCAGTTCAAGGCCGGTGGCCGACCTGCTGGCGCAGACGGGCGAGCAGCGCTGGGCGCGCTGTGGCCGCGCTCATGACGGAAGGAGGCCGCTGATGCGTCACGCCACCCGGATCATCCGCTACCAGCTCCGCGACATCGTCCGCAACAAGTGGATCCTGGCGTACGCGCTGGTGCTAGGCGTCCTGACCGAGGCGCTGTTCCGGCTGGGTGGGGACGGCGGGCGAGTGGTGCTCTCGCTCCTCAACGTGGTGCTGATCTTCGTGCCGCTCGTGGCGCTCACCTTCGGGACGCTGTACCTGTACACGGCGCGCGAGTTCATCGAGCTGATGCTGGCACAGCCGGTCGGGCGCGGGGCGATGTTCGCGGGGCTCTGGGCCGGGCTCACCGGCCCCCTGGCCGCGGCGCTGCTGGCGGGGATCGGCGTTCCCTTCGCACTGCATGCGGGTGCAATGCCAGTGCCCGGCCGCTCATTGGCGATGTTGCTCGGGACGGGGGTGCTGCTCACCGCGGCTTCCACCGCCATCGCCTTCGTGCTGGCGCTCCGCTTCGAGGACCGGGCGCGCGGTTTCGGGGCCGCCATCCTGGCGTGGCTGCTCGCGGCGGTGGTGTACGACGGCATCGTCCTCCTCGTGGCCACGGTGTTCCGCGACCGGCCGCTCGAGACGCCGCTGCTCGTGCTCACTTTCCTCAACCCGCTGGACCTGGGCCGGGTGCTCCTCCTCCTCGACCTCGACGTGGCCGCGCTCATGGGCTACACGGGCGCCGTCTTCCACCACTTCCTCGCCGGGGCGCTCGGGCTGGCGGTGGCGGGGGCGGCGCTGCTGGCGTGGATCGCCGGGCCCCTCGCCGCAGGGGCGCGGCGGTTTGCGCGGAAGGACTTCTAGCGGCCCTTACGACAGCGTGCGGCTCACGAACCCCTTCACCCCGAGCCACCCGAGCGCGGCGGTCTGTGCCGCCAGGGCGCCGAGGGAGGCCCAGGGCGGCATGTGAGGCAGCTCCGGGGTGAGCGCCGCACGGAGGCCCTCGCTCATGTAGACGAGCGGATTGATGAGCACCAGGTGCTGCAGCCACGGGATGGGGGCCAGCAGCGCCCAGGGGTAGTACACGCAGCCCAGGAAGGTGATCGGCACCACCACCACCGCGAACATGAGGCCGATCTGCTGCGGCCGGACGCTGGTGCCGAGGACCAGGCCGAGCGCCCCGGCCGCGAGGCTGGCCAGCAGCACCACCAGGATGAGGAGCGGCCAGCTGGCCACCTGCACGTGCACCGGCGTGGCGGGGATGAAGTACACCAGCGGAAACACCACCAGCCCGGCCACGATCCCCTGCAGTGCCGCCACCACAATCTTCTCCAGTGCCACCAGCTCCAGCGCCACCGGCGCCAGCACCCGGTCCTCGATCTCCCGCGTGGCCCCGAGCTCCATGGTGAGCGGGAGCGCCACGGCCGAGATGGCGGTGAACACCATGCCCACCGCCACGAGGCCCGGCACCACCACGGTGGCGTACCCGAGCCCTTCCGCGCCGCCTCCGACCGCCACACCCGTCCCGATGGTCGGGAAGACGTAAGTGAAGACGAAGACGAAGAGCAGCGGGTTCATCACCGTCCGCACCATGAGCGGCACGAAGTTGCGGCGGAGGACCGTGAGGTCGCGGAGCACCATGCCCCAGAGGGGCCGGAAGGCGGGCGTCTCAGTCACGCAGTTCCCGTCCGGTGAGCTGGATGAAGACGGTCTCGAGCGTGGGCTCGTGGATGCGGAGGTCGGCGAGGCCGTAGGGGAGCGCCACCTCCACGATGGGCGGGATGAGCCCATCCCGCGAGGTGCCGAGGACGCGCAAGCCCTGCTCGCCGCGCTGCACGGCGCGGACCTGGGGAAGCGCCTCGAGCCGCTGGACCAGCGGCTCGTCGAGCCGCTCGAGCGTGAGCTCCACGATCGTGGCGGCCCCCACCTGCTGCTTGAGCTCGGCCGCCGTGCCGGTGACCAGCACGCGCCCGTGGTCGATGATGGCCACCCGGTCGCTGAGGCGGTCGGCCTCCTCCATGTAGTGCGTGGTGAGCAGCACCGTGATGCCCTGGGCCCGGAGCCCCGCGATGAGCTCCCAGAGCGCCAGGCGGCTCTGCGGGTCGAGCCCCGCCGTGGGCTCGTCCAGGAACAGCATCGACGGCCGGTGCGCGATGGCGCGCGCCAGCTGCACCCGCTGGGCCAGGCCGCCGGAGAGCGTCTGCGCCATGGCCCCGGCGCGGTCCGTCAGGCGGAACTGCGCCAGCAGTTCCGCTGCCCGCGCCGAGGCGTCGGCACCGCCCCAGCCGTGGTAGCGGCAGTGGTAGTAGAGGTTCTCGAAGACGGTGCAGGCGCGGTCGAGGGTGTTGTACTGCGTCACCACCCCGATGCGCCGCTTGACCCGGACCGGGTCCATGGCCACGTCGATGCCGTCGAGCCGCACGGCGCCCGCCGTGGGCCGCACGCGGGTGGTGCAGATCCCCACCGTGGTGGTCTTCCCCGCCCCGTTGGGCCCGAGGAGGGCAAAGACCTCGCCGGGATGGACGGTGAGGTCCACCCCGGCGAGGGCGATCACTTCCGGCGGCCCCGCATAGCGGCGCGTGAGCCCGGCGATGGCGAGCGCCGCGGCGGTCACGCGCCGCGCCTCACGCCGGCTCGAACACCCGCTGGGCGCGGGTCGCCGCGTACTCGGCGCGCGCCTTCGCGACGGCGTCGATGAGCGGGCTCGGGTCAAAGCGCACCGGGTCGGTGCACGGGAGCCCGGTCTCGCGCGTGGCGGCCTCGCAGGCGGCGCGGGCCTCGGCCTCGGTCATGTCGTAGGTGTTGAGCGAGATGCCGATGGTCTTCGTGGGGTGGACGAAGCCGGCCACGCCCTCGTACAGCTTCACGTATTCCGAGAGCGGCGGGATCTTGAGCCAGCCGGCCTTGCGGTAGTCACCGATGTAGTCGCGCGTGGCCTGATGACAGAGGATGAGCGCGTCGGGACAGGAGCCATGGAGCAGCCCGCAGGTGACACCCGAGTAACCGGGGTGGTTGAGGCTCCCCTGCCCTTCCACCAGGACGATGTCGGCGTCCTTGCTCCCCTCGAGCACCAGCCACTCCGCCGCGCCGGCGATGAAGTCGGCGACCACGGCGTCCACCGCGATGCCCCAGCCCTCGATCATGATGCCGGTCTGGCCGGTGGCCACGAAGCGGGTCCGCAGGCCCCGTTCATTGAGCTTCCTGGTGATCTGCAGCTGGCTGGTCATCTTGCCGACGTTGCAGTCGGTCCCCACCGTCAGGATCACGAAGGGTTCGACGTGCTTGGCCTTGCCGCTGGCCACTGGAAGGTTGGCGGGCGGGCGGCGGAAGTCGTAGATCTCGGTGCCCCGGGCCTTGGCGCGCGCGGCGATGGCGGGGTCATCGCCGATGAAGGTGTGGAGACCGCTCCAGATGGAGCAGCCGGCGTCCACCGCCTCGAGCAGCCAGGCGCGCCACTCCTCCGGCAGCTTCCCCCCCACCGGGGCGATGCCGATGAGCACCGCATCCGGCTTGAGCGTGAGCGCCTCCGTCATGGAGCCGAGCACGGGCGTGGCCCCGCCGAAGCCGAGGACATCCTGCACCGTCTTGCCGGCGTGCTGCCGGTCGAGCACGGCGGCGATCCGCTCGGGACGGTAGCGGATCACGGAGTTCGCGGTCTTGGAGGTGAGCGGGCCGAACTCGCCGTCGGCGAGGATCAGGAAGCGGGAGCCTTGCATGGGGCGTCGGGAAAGGGGAACAGGGGCGTGGATAACCGGCCGGTAAGCTACCACGGCAAGCGGCGGGAGGGAACGACACGGGGGTGCCGGCTGGCACCCCCGTCGCGCTGCCCCGGCGGATGGCGGCCTACGCCTGCTTCTCGGGCAGGTCGTCGTCCACCAGCTCGGCGTCGATGGTGTCGCCGCGGCCGAGCTGCTTGGTATCCCCGGCCTTGCCGCCCGCGCCGAGGAGGCCCATGCGCGCCTTGAGCTCGAGGAGCTGCTGGTCGGGCGCGCCCTTGTACTCGAGCGCCTGGAACTGCTGCATGAGCTGGTCGCCCTCGAACTCGTTCTGGAGCTCGGCGGCGGCAATGGCCTTCCGCTCGTTCTGCTCGATCTTCTCGGTCATCCGCTCGAACGACTCGAAGGCCGACTTGTCGGACATCCCCGACATCGTCTCCTGGATGCGCTGCTGCGCCTCCGCGCGCCGGGCCCGGGCGATGAGGATGTTCTTCTTGCGCTTGGCTTCCTCGATCTTGTCGTTGAGCTGGCGGAGCGAGGCCTTGAGGTTCTCGGTCTCGGCCTTGTGCTTGACCCAGGTCTCGTGGAGCTGCTGGGCGCCGGTCATGGCCTCGTTGTAGCGCAGCAGGGCCTGCTTGGCCAGGTCGTCGCGGCCCTCCTGCACCGCGAGCATGGCGCGCCGCTCCCAGTCCTCGGCCTGCTTGCGCATGGCTTCGGCGTCGGCCTGGAGCTTCTTCTCGTCCGCGATGGCGCTGGCCACCTGCTGCTTGGCCTTGGCCAGCTGACCCTTCATGTCGATGATCAGCTGGTTCAGCATCTTCTCGGGATTCTCGGCGCGCGTGATGAGGTCGTTGATGTTCGACCGGATCATCGTCGAGAGACGGTCAAAGATCCCCATGTCTTACTCCCGGAAGGGCGCCAGGGCGCCGAGGTGCGTGGCCAACGCGAGCGTCAGGGAATCGAAGCTCGCCTCGAATTCGTTGAAGTCCAGGTTCTCGAGTTCCAGCGTGTCCACGAGGACCACGCGGTTGCCCTCGAGCCCGTAGGCGCCGTGCACGAGGTCGCGGGCGTTGTACGCCAGCAGCTCGCGGAAAAGCGCGGCCTGCCGCTCCGCGCCCTCCGGCAGCTCCATGACCGCCACCCGGAGGATCACCACCGGCGGCGCGAAGTGGACCACCACCTCGGCCCCGGCCGTGGTCTTCACCAGCCAGAGGTTGGGTTCCAGCTCGCCGACGTCGGCCGAGCCGCTGTCCAGCCGGTCGAGGAAATCCTCGATGTCTTCCTTGCCGCGCATGCCTGCCTCCCGGATGGGGCCTGCCTGCAATCTAACCGGGACCCGGCCTAGCGAGCCGCCGGCACCGCCTCCGGCGGGGTGTCTGCCTCGTCGGGCAACGCCCGCCGGTCCTGCCGTGCCAGGAGCCGCTCCGTGAAGTCGAGCCGCTCCTCGAGTTCCACCAGACGCATTTCACGGGCCTCGAGTTCCTGCACCCGCGCCCGCAGCTCCTCGACCTCCGCGGGCCCCGCGCCGCCGGCGCTCCCCTCGATCCGCCGCGCCCAGGCCTTCACCAGTGGCGCGAGCAGGTAGACCGTGGCGCCGGTCAGGGTGAGCCCCGCGATGATCGGGCCCAGCCGGTTGATGACTTCCGGGGAAAAGGCCATCGGTCACTCTCCGCGTTCGAGGCGGGCCGGATCCTGCTCGCGCTGCCGGACCAGCAGCCGCTCGGTGAAGTCGAGGCGTTCCTCCAGCTCGTACATCCGCGCCTGCTGGCCCTCGAGCTCCTGCACCCGGGCGCGGAGCTCCTCCACTTCGAGCTTCAGTCCCGGGTCCGTCCCCCCTTCCGGGCCCCCCAGCCGCCTCCCCAGGCCTTGCATGATGGGGGTGAACAGCTTGATGGAGCCGATCAGCACCGCGACCGACACCGCGATCAGCGACATCGTCTCGCCGGGCCCCATCAACCCTCCTTCCCCGGCCCCAGCCGGCTGGGATCTGCCTCCCGCTGCTGCAGGAGGAGTCGCTCCGTGAACTCCAGCCGGTCTTCGAGCTCGAGGACCCGGTGGCGCTCCTCCTCGAGCAGCTGAAGCCGGGCCCGCATTTCCTCCAGATCCTCCCGGAGGTGCGGGTCCGCCTCGCCGCTGTGTCCCGCCAGCCGCTTGCCGATTCCGGTCATGATGGGATGGAGCAGCTTGTAGGTCACCGTCATGGCGCCCAGGGCCATGATGGCGATGAGCACCCCTTCGGCGGGCGTGGCCGCCAGCAGCGCGACAGACAGCAGCATCAGTGCGACCCTCCCGACTCGAGACGGCTCACGTCCGTCTCCCGCTGCTGCATCAGCAGGCGCTCGGTGAAGTCCAGCCGCTCCTCGAGCTCCAGCACGCGACCTTGCACCTGTTCCAGTTCCGCCACGCGCGCCTGCAGGTCGGCGATCTCGTCGGCCGAGGCCGGCGCCTCCTGCGCCCGGGCCAGCGCCCGGTTCCGCCGCCACGCAAACAGGAAGGTGGACCCGGCCATGACGCCGAGCACCACCGGATCCTCGATGGACGGGCCAACCATCTCGGCGAGCATCCCGGCGAGGAACCCCGTGGCGGTGAGGTGGATGGCCAGCTCCACGCCGTCGAGCCCGAGCGTCTGCTTGAGTCCCACGCTCAGCCCTCCCCCGGCCCGAGCCGCTCCGCCTCGCGCTGGCGGACCAGCATCCGTTCGGCGAAGTCGAGGCGTTCCTCAAGTTCCAGCACCCGGGCCTGGCCCTGCTCCAGCTCCGCCACCCGTTCCTCGAGGTCCAGCACCCGCTGCGCCGCGACCTCCGCGGTGGTGGCCTCCCCCAGCTCCAGGTGGCTGCGCTTCCGCCGCCACGCCAGCACGCCGAGCGACGCGAGGAACGCCACCGAGACGCCGATCTCCTCCTGTGGCTGGGTCATGGCACTGAGCATGATG
>JBGAOL010000094.1:0-12663 GCA_044221825.1 Gemmatimonadales bacterium | reverse complement strand
CTCGACCTCCGCGGCAACCCCGGCGGCCTGCTGGACCAGGGCGTGAAGGTGGCCGACCTGTTCCTGAACCAGGACCAGGAGATCGTGGAGACCCGCGGTCGCGCCCGGGGGGCCACCAAGACCTTCGTGGACATGGCGGGCCAGGAGTGGCCCAACCTCCCCATCGTGGTGCTGGTGAACGATGGCACCGCGAGCGCCGCCGAGATCATCTCCGGTGCCCTGCAGGACCACGACCGCGCCGTGGTGGTCGGCACGCCCACCTTCGGCAAGGGGCTGGTGCAGACGCTCTTCCCCTTCTCGGACAATTCCGCGCTCAAGCTGACGACCGGCCGCTGGTACACGCCGAGCGGGCGGACGATCCAGCGCACCGCGCGCACCGAGGAGGAGCAGGTGGCCCAGGCGGCCCGCCAGGCGGGCGTGCCGGTTCCCACCGGCGATGCCATGGCCGACTCCAGCATCCATGCCGACACCGCCAACCGCCCGGTCTACAAGACGGACAGCGGGCGTATCGTGCGCGGCGGCGGCGGCATCGTGCCGGACCTCATCGTGCGGCAGGATTCGCTCACCGACAGCGAGCGGGCGTTTGCCACGGCGCTGGGCTCCAAGTTCGCCGAGTACCGGGATGCCATCACGGCCACGGCGCTCCAGCTCAAGAACGACAAGGGCGTGACCAGCGAGGATTTCACGGTGACACCGGCCATGCGTGCCGAGGTGCTCCGTCGCCTCCGCGCCAAGGGGGTCACGCTCACCGACGAGACCTTCGCGAAGGCCCAGTCGCTGATCGACGACCAGCTGGGCTACGAGGTGGCCCGCTACATCTTCGGGCGGCCCGCCGAATTCCGCCGCCGTGCGCGCGACGACAAGCAGATGCAGACCGCGCTCGGGCTCCTGCGGAAGGCCGACACGCCCACCGCCCTCCTCAGCCTGGCGATGGCGCAGGCGGCCAGCGCCGGCACCGAGCGGAGGAACTAGCCGATCGCACCGGCAGTCGAGCTGGCCGCGGCCGTCGCCACCGGACTCGGCGTCGGCCTGCTCTCCGCGCTCGCGGGGATCGGCGGTGGGGTCCTGATGGTGCCGTTCCTCTACGTGGTGTACGCCCGCACCGGGCTCACCGTCTCCGCCCAGACTGTCGTGGCCCACGCCACCAGCCTGGGCGTGGCATTTGTGACCTCGGGGGTGGGGACCTGGCGCTACGCGCGGGCGCGCGCCGTCGAGTGGGGTCTACGCCAGCCGCGCGTCTACTCCATCCCCGGCATCGTGACGGCGTTCGTCACCGCGCGCATCCTGTCCAAGGCGGAGCAGGCGCACTGGGTGCGGATGGTCTTCGCGCTGTTCCTGCTGGTGAGCGCATGGGACATGACGCGCGCGCGCGCTCCACCCAGTCCACCGTGGAGGACCCGATCCACGGCCCGCCACGAGTGGGTCCTGCTCGGCGTCATCGGCGCCATCGGGGGCGTGGCGTCGGCCCTCCTCGGGATCGGTGGCGGGCTGATCGCGGTGCCCGCGCTCATGTACGTGGGCCGGCTCCCGGTGCGGGCGGTGGCGCCGACCGCGCTCGCCGGTGTCACCCTCACCACGTTGTCAGGCGGACTCGGCTACCTCACCGCGGGGCCCGGGCCCGCCGTCTCCCAGCAGATGGCCGGCTTCCTCGACCTCCGCATGCTCGCCCCGCTCTCGCTGGGGGCGGTGCTGACGGTGCCCATCGGCGTGAAGGTCAACCGCACCTCCCGTCCGCAGACGCTGTACTGGATCTTCGCGGGGGTCTTTGCGCTCATCGGCGTGTGGATCTTCCTGCAGGCGCTCGAGGCGCGCTGAGCGATGATCGGGATCGTCGGCGGCGGGCGGATGGGGCGTGGCCTGGCGCTGGCGCTGGGGGAGGCGGGGGAGCGGGTGGAGCTCTGGTCGCGCCGGGAGGCGGGGAGCCCGGCCGGCGTGCTGGAGGGCGCGCGGACCATCATCCTGGCCGTCCCGGACGACGCCATCGGCCTGGTGGCGGGTTCGATCCGGCCGATGGTGACGGCGGAGCACGTCGTCCTTCACCTCTCCGGCCTGCACGACCGGAGCGCCCTCCTCCCGCTCGAGCCCACCGGCGCCGCCCTCGGCTCCGTCCACCCCCTCCAGACCATTCCCGACCCGGCGACCGCCGCCGAGCGCTGGCGCGGCGCCTACGCCGCCCTCGAGGGCGACCCGCGCGCCCAAACCGAGGGCGAGCGGCTGGCCCGGCTCCTGGGACTCCATCCGATCCGGCTGCCCTCGGGGGCCAAGCCCCTGTACCACGCTGCCGCCGTCGTGGCCTCCAACTACGTGGTGGTGCTCGCGGCCCTCGCGGCCCGCCTCGCCGAGCAGGCCGGGGTCCCGTCCGAGGCCGCCGCGCGACTCTACCTCCCGATGGTGCAGGGCGCCGCCGAGAATCTCCAGCGCTCGGCCCCGGCAGATGCCCTCACCGGACCCATCCGGCGTGGCGACGTGGCCACCATCCGCACCCACCTGATCCCAACTCGCCCCGGCGGACCGGGAGTGGTACGCCGCCCTTGGCCTGGAGGCGCTTCGGCTGGCGCGCGCGGCCGGCTTGGAGCCGGATCGGGCCGACGCGGTAGAGCGGGCGTTGCGCGGCGAGGAATCCGGGCCGGGCGGGGTTTGGTAGCGAGCGTCGCCCTGCGGCGGGGCAGCGTGGTGCCTTTGGCGCCGGGAGTGCGCTGATTGCGGGGCTGGTCGAGCGGTTCACCGCAGAGGCGGAGACGCAGAGGGGCCGGAGGAACTGCTCTTTGGCGGTGGAGCCTACCGCAAGGTGAGCCCGCACGAATTGTGGGTGTCAGTTCGGGTCCGGCGCCACCCGGACCCGAACTGACACCACCACCCTAAATTCGTTGCGCTCCCCTTCAGGTGGGCTACCCTCTCGAAGCGCAGGTCCTCCGCGGCCCTCTGCGTCTCCGCGCCTCTGCGGTGAACCGCTCGACCAGCCCCAGCCACGCAGCGCACTGCACTCCCGCGTTACTGATCGACGACCCGCACCCCGCCCGGCACCGTGAACTGGAAGGCCTGCGCCCCGAAGCGCCGGTTGGTCTCGACCCCGGTGAAGGTCAGGGTGCGCCGCTGGCCGCTCTTCTCGCGCACCTCGATGCGGCGGGGGAGGGCGTCGAAGTGTCGAGCCAGACGGTGGCCTCGGTGAAGGGGAGCGAGCGGTCGAGTGGCGTCAGCGCCACCACGTCCACCGAGCGGCCGGCCACGGCGTCGCTGCGGAGGTAGCGGCTCTGGTAGCGTTTCGCGGCATCGGTGAGGATCCAGGCCAGCACATTGGGGCCGAAGGTGGGATCGCTCGGCACCGGCATGCGGATCACCTGCCGCGGCGTGGTGCTCGGGGTGTAGACCCAGAGATGCGACCCGTCCATGACGATGGCGTCGCCGTCGGGATCGGAGAAGCGCATGGCGAGCTTCGACTCGCCCATCTGCTGCAGGCGGCCGCGACTCTCGTAGGTGCCGATCTGCTCGTCGGCGATGACCTGGTGGAAGTCGGCCTGGAACGACGTGAGGCCCTGGTAGGTGCGGCTGGCCTTCTCCACCAGGACCCGGGGGTCGGGGTCCTGCGCTGCGAGGTTGAGCGGCAGGAGGACGAGCGCGGTGAGCGCCGCGAGCGACGACCGGCGGTTCACGCCGTCGCCACCTTCCGGCCGATGGCCTCGGCGATGAGACGGGTTTCCTGCATCATGCGCGCAAACTGCTCCGGATAGAGGCTCTGGGCGCCGTCGGAGAGCGCGCGGTCGGGCGTGGGATGCACCTCGACCAGCAGCCCGTCGGCTCCTGCGGCCACGGCGGCGCGGGCCATGGGCGTCACCATGTCGCGGTGGCCCACCCCGTGGCTCGGATCGGCCACGATGGGCAGGTGGCTCACGCTCTTCACCACCGGGATGGCCGAGAGGTCGAAAAGGTTGCGGGTGGCGGAATCGAAGCCGCGGACCCCCCGTTCGCAGAGGATCACGTCCGGGTTTCCCTCGGCCAGGATGTACTCGGCCGAGAGCAGCAGCTCCTGGATGGTGGCGGAGAGGCCGCGCTTGAGGAGGACGGGCTTCTTGAGCTTGCCGACCTTCTTGAGGAGCGAGTAGTTCTGCATGTTCCGGGCGCCGACCTGGATGATGTCGGCATACTCCGCCACGAGCTCCGCGCCCTCGGGGTCCATGGCCTCGGTGACGATGCAGAGGCCGGTAGCCTCCCGCGCCCTGGCCAGCAGCTTGAGTCCCTCGAGGCCGAGCCCCTGGAACGAGTACGGCGAGGAGCGCGGCTTGAATGCCCCGGCCCGGAGCACGGTGGCACCGTGCTGCTTGACGGCCGAGGCCGCCGCCATGATCTGGGCCTCACTCTCCACGGAGCAGGGGCCGGCCATCACCACCACGGCGTTGCCCCCCACCGCGAGGCCCGGCCCGACCTTCACCACCGTGGGCTCGGCCCGCCATTCCTTGGACACCTGCTTGTACGGCTTCGAGACGTGGATCACCTCGGAGACGCCGGGCAGCGCCTCGAGCCGCGAGCCGTCCACCCGCCCGTCGTTGCCCACGAGGCCCACGGTGGTGCGCTGCCGCCCCGGCATGGGGCGCGCCTCGTAGCCCAGCTCCTCGATCACCGCACAGACGCGGCGCACCTGCTCCTCGCTCGCGTCCACCTGCATCACGATCAGCATTGAATCCTCAGGCCTTCTGCAACTCGCCGAGGCGGACACCCACGATGGTGCTCACGCCCGGCTCCTGCATCGTCACGCCGTACACGGCTTCCGCCGCCTGCATGGTGCGGGGGTTGTGGGTGATGACGATGAACTGGGTGGAGCCCTTGAACTCCTCGAGCAGGCGGATGAACCGCCCCACGTTGGCGTCGTCGAGCGGCGCGTCCACCTCGTCCATGAGGCAGAAGGGGCTCGGCTTGGTCAGGTAGATGGAGAAGAGCAGCGACACCGCCACCAGGTAGCGCTCGCCGGTGGAAAGCAGGTGGATGCGCTGCACCTTCTTGCCGCGCGGGGCGGCGCTGATGTCGATCTCGCTCTCGAGCGGGTCATCGGGGTTGCTGAGCCGGAGGTCGCACTCGCCGCCGCCGAAGAGGGTCTGGAAGACGTGCAGGAAGTTGGTGCGGATGGCGGTGAACGTCTCCATGAACATGGTCCGCGCGGTGCCGTCGATCTCGCGGATGGCCTGCGTCAGCGAGCCGCGCGCCGCCACCAGGTCGTCGCGCTGCGCGGTGAGGAACTCGAGCCGCTTGGCCTCCTCGGCGTGCTCCTCGACGGCCAGCGCGTTCACGGGCCCGATGGACTCGAGCGCCTCGGTGATGCGGCGGGCCTCGTTCTCCAGGGTCTCGAGGTCCAGCTCCAGCGGCTGCAGCTCGGCAAAGAGGGTGTCGAGCGGCTTCCGCCACTCGGTTTCCACGCGCTCCACGATGGCCCGGCGCCGGCCGGCGCCCTCGGTCATCCCGATCTCGAGCTTGTGGTGCTCCTCGCCCATCCGTTCCGCCCGCTCGCGGGCGTCGTGGAGGCTGCGTTCGGCCTCGCTGAGCGCCTCGATGGCGGCGGCGGCGGCCTGGTCGGCCTCGGTGCTGGCGGTGGTGAGCTCCTCCATGACCACGAGCCGCTCGGTGCGGGCCTCGATCCACTGGGCCTGCTGTGCCGCGAGGGCGGAGGTGTCGGTCTCGATCTTCTCCAGCTCACCCGCGAGCGAGACGGACGCCGTGTCGGCCTCGGTGCCGAGGCGCGAGGCGCGGTTGAGGGCCGCCTGGGCCGCCTCGAGGCGCGCGGCCAGCTGCGCCTCCTGCACCTGCCAGTGCACCCGCGCGTCGCGGGCGCCTTCCTGCTGGCTCTCGAGCTCTGCCAGCTGGGCGCGGGACTGGCCCAGGTTCTCGTCGAGGCGGGCGCGGGCCAGGTCGCCCTCGGTAAGGGCCGCGTCGATTTCCTGCAGGCGGCGCTCGGCGCGCTCGATGCGCTCGGTGAGCTGCGCCAGCTGGGTCTCGGCTTCCTTGAGCTCGCGCGCCACGTTGTTGGCGTGGCGGATGGCGTCCTCACGCTGGGCCACAGCCTGGCGTTCGCTCTCGCGGGCCTGGTCGCTGTTCTTGCTCGCCGCCTCGGCCTCGCCCTCGGCCTCCGCCAGGCGGGCTACGGTGGCGCCGAGGGCCAGTTCCACGCGGTGCAGCGTGGCCTGCGCCTCGGCCACCTCGGTGGCCAGGCTCTCGAGCTCGGCGCGGCGGCGGAGCGGGCCCGAGGGGCTCGGCGCGCCGGCCAGGAGGATCGCGCCATTCGGCCGCCGGAGGGCGCGGCCCGAGGGGTCGAGCACCTCGAGGCCGGTGAGCAGCGACTTGACCCACGCCGCGGCCTCGCCCTGCGCGTAGAGTCGGTCGCCGAGGGGCCCGTCGCCCACGGGCCCGCTCGGGGCGCGGTCGGCGGGGATCAGGACGATGGCGCCCGGCTGCTCCTCGGCGTGCCAGGCCTGGATCGCGGGCACCACCGAGTCATCCCGGACCAGCACCGCATGCACCCACTCGCCGAGCAGGCGCTCGGCCAGCTCCGCGTCGTCGCGGCCGGTGCGGATGAAGTCGGAGAGCGGGCCCAGGATGGCGCTGCCGAAGCGCTCGCGCGCGGAGAGCAGGGCGGCCGCGCCGGGGGCCAGGCCCACGCGATCGCGCTCCAGCTCCTCGAGCGCCTGGCGCCGCGCGGTGAGCTGCGCCAGCGCCTCCTCGGCCGAGCGCTTGTCCTGCCGCTCCATGGCCTCGCGGCGGCGCAGCTCGCCCACCAGCTGGCGGGCCCGCTCGGCCTCCCCGGCGAGGCGCTTGGCCTCCACCTGGTGGCGCTCGGCGATCTCGATGGCGTCGGCGCGACGGCGCTCGGCCACTTCCTGCTCCGCCTGTGCAGCCTGGCGGCGGCCCTGCGCCACGCCCGCCTGCTCGCGCAGCGAGGCCAGGTTCCCCTCCAGCGAGTGCCGCTCGCCCTCGAGGGCGCGGAGCGTCTGCACCCGCTTCTGGATCTCCTCCTCCAGCTGCCGCACGGCCTGGCGCTGCTCGCCGAGGCGGAGGCGGACCTCCTGCTCGGCGGCGGTGCGGGCGGCCAGCTCCGCCTGGATACGCTCGCGCTCCACCAGGGCGGTGGCGTGCTCCTGCTCGGCCAGCTCCCGGTCGCGCACCGCCTGCTGGCGGCGGGACTCCATCTGCCCGCGCTCCTCGCTGGCGCGGAGCTTCCGCGCCGCGGCGTTGGCCAGCCGCTCGGCCGCGAGGGCCAGGTCGCCATCCAGCTTGCCCAGCTCCACGCGCACGTCGCCCAGGCGGCGGGTGATGTCGGTGCGCTGGGCCTCGGTGGCGGCGCGCTGGCGCGCGGCGCCCTCGCGCCGCTCCTCGAGTGCCACCAGCGACTCGCGCACCGCAGGCAGCTCGGTGGCCAGCTCGGCGTGGCGCGTCTCGCTGGTGGCCATCTGCTCGGAGAGGTCGGCTAGCTGGCGCTTGGCGAGCGTCAGGTGCACCGAGAACTTCTCCTCCATGAGCCGGGCGTGCCGCTCGGCCTTGCCCTTCTGGCGGGCGAGGCTCCGGAGCTGGCTCTGCACCTCGGCGATGAGGTCCTCGACCCGCTGCAGGTCGGCGCCGGTCTCCTCGAGGCGGCGCTCGGTGGTCTGGCGCCGGTCGCGGTAGAGGCCGATGCCCGCCGCCTCCTCGAACAACGCGCGGCGATCCTCGGCGCGGTCGGAGAGCAGCCACTCGATCATCTTGGACTCGATGACCACGCCGGCGTCGGTGCCAAGGCCGGTACCGCGGAGCAGGTCCTGGATGTCGCGCAGGCGGACCACGGTGCCGTTCAGCAGGTACTCCGAGTGCCCGCTCCGTGACAGCCGCCGGGTGATCTGCACCTCCCGATAGGCGATCGGCAGGTCGCCGTCGGTGTTGTCCAGGAAGAGGGAGACCTCGGTGACGTTCACCGGCCGGCGCCCCGTGCTGCCCTGGAAGATCACGTCCTCCATCTTGCCGCCGCGCAGGATCCGGGCGCTCTGCTCACCCAGCACCCAGCGCACGGCGTCGGAGACATTGGACTTGCCGCAGCCGTTGGGCCCCACGATGGCGGTGACACCATCCTGGAACGAGAGGTGGACGGTGTCGGCAAACGACTTGAAGCCGGAGAGCTCGAGCTTCGAGAGCTTCATCGGGGTCCTGTCTCAGCGATCGGGTTGGTAGACGAAGAACGGACGGCCGAGCTTGCGGCCCGTCGATTCGGCAGCTTCACGGGAGGGGTAGGGGCCGAGCACCACGCGGAAGCCCTCCTCAGGGCCGCGCGGCTCGAGCACCGAGGCGGGCAGGCCCTGCTGCGCCAGCTGGCGCGACAGCTCCTCGGCCCACGACTTGTTCTGCGAACTCGAGACCTGCAGGTACACCCGTGCGGCGCGGTCGCCGTCGTCGGCGCTCGAGTCCGCGGGCTGGGCCGCGATGGGCGTCTCCACGATGGAGCTCGCGGTGCCGGTCTCGGGGGTCCATGCCAGCGGGATCCAGAAGTCGGCCGCGCCGCCGGCCACCCGGCCGCGCTCGGGCCAGCCTTCGGCCGTCAGGTCGTACGCCACCACGTCGCGGCCCACCTTGGCGAGCAGCACCTGCTGGTTGGTGATGGTCGGCAGGTCGCTGGCCCACTCGGCCGCGATCCCGCCCATGTACTTGTTGGTGGCCAGGTCCACCAGCCACAGCGAGTCCGCCGCCGGCGGGCGCACCATGAGCCAGCGGCCGTAGGGATCGGCGCGGAGCGCGCCGGCCGGGCCCGGGAGGTCGATCTCGTCCACCTCGGCCCGGCTGAAGCGGCTGTAGACCAGCACGCCCCCCTCGCGACGGGCCACGTAGAACCGGTGCCCGGAGGGCGAGAACACCACCCCGCGCGCATGCCCGGACACCCGGATGGTGGCGGCCTTGGCCGCATCCTCGGGGTCCACGATGAGCACCACGCTGTCGGCCGCGATGGCCACCAGGTCGCCCCAGAAGGTGGCGGCGGCATCGCCCGTGGGGACCGGGGCCGAACTGGGTTCGCCGTCGGTGGTCAGGCGGGTCAGGCTGCCCTTGGCGCCCGGCGTCACCGCCAGCAGCGCCTGGCCCTGGGCCCCGAACAGGTCCTTGGGGCGCGCGGGCAGCCTGGCCGGAAACCGGGCCGGGTTCCGCCGCACGAACTGCTGGACCCGGAGGCTGTCGTCCACCGTGTAGACCACGTTGTCCGGCCCCATGGTGACCTCGCGCACATTGGTGGCGAGGGCGGGGCGGGGCCGGCGCGACAGGAGGTCCAGCGCCACCACGTCGTTGGCCTTGCTGCCCAGCACGTAGACCAGGCCCAGGTCCAGGTCGGCGCCGATCACCCGCTTGAGCGGCGGGAGGGTGGCGTCGGTGGTCCAGCCCCAGGGATCGAGCTTCGGCGGGTGATACAGCGAGGCCGGGCCCCCGCCCGCCGGCAGGCGCAGCACGCTCGACGGAGGCGTCGTGGACGCGACGGACAGGCCGCGGGCGAAGGGCGGGGTTCCGGAGCCGCACGCCGCGAGGAGGACCGCGGCCAGCAGCGCCGGCAGGGGACGGGTCGGCACGCGGGGAAAATAGCCCCGGGTCCGGGACGGGAAAAGCGTTTCCCCCTCCCGAAAAGCGGCCGGGGCGCCCCGCTTGACGGGACGCCCCGGACACCTCCCGAAACGCCCTGGCGCCTCGAGCTAGAAGGCAGGCCCCAGGCTCAGCGTCCAGTACCCCTTGATGGCCCGTCGCTCCTGCGGGATCGAATAGTCGAGCCGGAGCACCACGAACCCGAAGAGGTTCATCCGCGCCGAGGCGCCGAACACCTGCAGCGGCGTGCGCACGTTCACCGGGTCGTCTCCCGCCTCCCGCTTCCACTTGAGGGTGTTCCCCTCGTTCCAGGCCAGGCCGACGTCATAGAACAGCGCGCCCTCGATCGGCGGGAAGCCGGCCGGGACGAACTTGAACTGCGGCGTGAGGATGGGGAACCGGATCTCGGCGCTCCCCACGGCGATCTGGGTGCCCACCAGCCGGTCCAGCTCCACGCAGCCCGTGGTGGTGTTGGGGTCCTGGGTGGTGCACTCGTGGTTGTAGTAGCTGCCTGAGGTGTTGCCGCGCAGCAGGTCGGGGTTGCCGAGGAAGATCCGGAACCGCTCCGCGTCCCGGCCAATGCGCCCGAAGTAGAGGCCGCGTGTGGCGAACACCAGCGGCCCCACGATCTTGTCGTAGCGCCGGTAGTCCGCGAGCCCCTGGAAGAACCGCCACCCGCCGATGGTCTGCGACACCGACAGCCGGTAGCGCCGCCCGTAGAAGGGCCCCACGTAGCCCGGCAGCGAGTTGTCGAAGACGTAGGCCAGCTCCGGCTCCACGTAGCTCGCCCCGGGCAGCCCCCGCTCGCGCGAGGTGGGGTTGTCGGTGGGGAAGCCGGTGCCTGCGTCGTACGGTTCGTAGATGGACTGCAGCCGGTCGCTGATCGTGGCCGCGGTCATCCCGGCCTCGAAGCGGGCAAACCGGCTCACCGGGTAGAGCGCCTGCGCCTGCACCGAGCGCAGCACGATGCGCCGCAGGTTGGTCACGAACACCCGGTCGCCCACCTGCGGCGAGTCGGCCACGATGAAGCTCGGCTCCAGGAAGTAGTACGGCTCCTGGCCCACGCTCACCGCCCAGTTCACCCGGCGCTCCAGGTTCACGTACGTGGCGTTCACCATGGCCTCGGTGATCCGCCCGTTGATGAACGCCGCGAAGATCAGGTTGTGGTTCCCCAGCATGTCCGACAGCTGGATGGCGCTGCCGCCGTAGAACCCGCGCCCGAAGTTGTCGCGCGTGTAGCCGATGGTGGGCCGGGACACGAAATCCGGCCGGAACTGCACCTTGTAGTCCTTGACCACGAACTCCGCCGTGTCGGGCAGCGGCACGTTGGTGGAGTCGAGCAGCGCCGTGATCGTGACCGGGCGCAGCAGGCTGTCCGTCACCACCGGGGCCGAGTCGGCCGAGCGGATCCCGTTGGGGGAGATGTAGAGGGAGCCGCTCGACTCGAGCGGGGTGCGGGCGGCGGCGGTGTCCCGCGCGGTGGTGGTGTCGCCGGGGGCGCGCACGCTGTCGCCGGCGCCGGCCTGCGGCCGCAGCCGGGGCCCGAGCGTCGCCACGTCCCGCCGGGTGGGCTGGGCCTTCGGCTCCCACGCCTTGGCCTTGAGGCTCCCCGGGTGGTCGATGGCGTACACGTCGAACATGTCCCGCGTGTAGTACACGAAGGCCAGCCGGTCCGCCCCCTGCGCCCACGACAGCACCGGCGAGAGCGGCGTGATGCCCTGCGCCCCGGTGAACAGGTCGGTGATCTGGTAGATCCGGGTGTCGTCGAGGCTGTACAGGAAGATGTTGCTCACCCCGTCGCGGTCGGACACGAAGGCGATGTCCCGCCCGTCCGGCCCCCACTGCGGGCTCACGTTCTTCCCCACGTCCATGCCGGGCAGCACGCTCACCCGGCCCGTGGCCAGGTCCAGGGTGCAGATCCGCATGTTGCCGATCTCGAGCCGGTCGAAGTCGGTGTCGGGTCCGCGATCGGAGGCAAAGGCGATGGTGGTGCCGTCCGGCGACCAGACCGGGTGCAGGTCGGCGTAGCGGTCCCCCGTCAGGCGGCGGAGGCCCTTGCCGTCGGCGCCCACGATGAAGAGGTCGGAGAGGCCCCCCACGTAGCCGGTGAAGACCAGCGACTTCCCGTCCGGGCTCCACGACGGCGTGGTCACGCCGTTCATCTCCACCTCGATGCGGCGCACCTCCTTGTTCCGCGCGACGTCGAGGATGATGATGTCGTCCCGCGGCCCCCGCTTCGCCGCGAACGCGAGGTACTTGCCGTCGGGCGACCAGTTAGCCTGCGAGTTGATGAACCGGAAGGTCTCGTAGTTGCTCGAGTACGACGACTTGCTCAGCCGCCGCTCCACCTTCCCCGTCTCGGCGTCGGCCAGGTAGAGGTCGATGAAGTAGAAGTCCTTCTCGCTGAAGTACACCACCTGCTTGCCGTCGGGCGAGAGGGCCGGCGCCAGGTGGAGCGTCCCCTCCGAGCGGTCCTGCGACAGCACCTCGCGCGCGATGTCCCGCGCCCGCGTGCGCGTGGCCACCTCGGGGAGGTAGGTCTCCTGGATGTGCTGCCGCCACATGGCCGAGAGCTGCGGGTAGTCCACGCCCAGGACCCGCCGCATGGCGCCGCGGAGCCCGCCCCCACCCGCCAGCGTCCCCTGCATGATGGCCCCGATGGCCTCGTCGCCCCAGCGCTGGCCGATGAAGGCGAGCAGCGCCTGGCCGTAGCGGTAGGGGAAGATGTACGGGTCGTTCTCGAGCTGGTCCACCGTGGGGATCTTCCCCTCGATGGCCGCGTCGCGGAGCCACATGGCGGTGTTGGGGTCCACCCCGCCCAGGGACAGGTACTCCGCCATGCCCTCGACGAACCAGAGCGGCGGGTTCACCTGGATGATGGCCTGCATGTTGGCGCCGGCGCGCCCCCGGCTCCAGATGTCGTACTGGAACTGGTGCACCATCTCGTGCTGCAGCACGTGCTCCAGCTCGTCGTAGGAGCCGGTGAACGGCAGGATGATCCGCTGCTTCAGGAAGTCGGTGACGCCGCCCGTCCCCTCGCCCGGCGACTCCCCCCCCAGCGCGTTGGTCTGCTGGAAGTCCGAGTGCGAGGCGTAG
>JBGAOL010000093.1:0-11656 GCA_044221825.1 Gemmatimonadales bacterium | reverse complement strand
CCCATGCGCTGGCGGCCGCCCAGATCCTGGTGGCGGGCCTCCTCTCCGCCCTGGCCCTGCCGCTGGTCGAGACCCCGGCCTACGCCTTCACGCCGCTCGTCCTCGCCGTGACCCTCTACGAGGCGATCTTCGCCAGCCTCATCGCCATCAAGCTCCAGCTCAGCGCCCAGCAGGTCCTCACCCCCACCCACAGCGCCCTCATCTTCACGGCCGAACCCGTGGTGGCGGCGGTGATGAGCTTTCTCCTCATCGGCGAGCGCCTCGGGCCCCTCCAGTGGCTCGGCGGCCTCGGCATCCTGGCGGGCAGCCTCCTGCCTGAGCTCCGGCGCGGCCGCGCGCGCGTGGCCACCTGAGCGGCCGCGTCACCCGTCCTTTACGAAGCGTGACGGCTCCGTCGTGCCAGCGGTCGCGGGGACGTGACGCGGCCCGGTGACGTTCGGGGCGGCTTCAGAGGGAGCCGCCCCGCTCGCATCCCGTCACCCGCTCGCGCAGGAGTTCGCATGCGTCACCACCGCAGCACGCTGGCCCTCGTCCCGGCCATCCTGGCCCTCGCCGCCTGCAGTCCCGAGGCGGAGGACCGCCTTCCCCTCGACGCCGCCCTGGCGCGCACCGGGACGGTGACCGCGCAACCGGCCCAGGTGCAGGCCCTCCTCCCCCAGGTCACCCTGAAGCCCATCATCACCACCGGCGACCCCTTCCCCGGCGCGCCCGCCGTTGCCGCGGAAGACCAGGCCTGGGGCCCGCTCCCCGACGGCCTCGGGGGGTACCTCGGGACGGATGGCAACCTCGTGCTGTACGCCAACCACGATCTCGACGGCCGCGGCATCCCGCTCAGCGACGGCAGCGCCCCCTACAAGTGGGCCCGTGTCTCCCGGCTCCTGCTCGACCGGAAGAGCCTCAGCGTCCTCGAGGGGAGCTACGCCATTGACCAGGCCAAGGCCGGCCAGGGTCTCTTCGAGCGGCTCTGCTCCGCCTTCTGGGCGGGGATCCAGGAGGGCGTCGCCTACCCGGGCATCTTCCTGACGGGCGAGGAGAGCACCAACCCCGGCAAGGGCCGCCAGCTCGCCGTGGACGCGGCCGGCACCATCACCGAGATGCCCTGGTTCGGCCTCTACGCGCACGAGAACCAGGTGGTGATCCCCGGCTTCGAGGGCCAGGTGGTGTTCATCGGCCTCGACGACACCGGGGGCGCCTCCGAGCTCTACATGTACGTGGCCGCGTCGCTCGACGCCGCGCTCGCGGGCCAGGGCAAGCTCTACGTGCTGGCCTCGAGCGCGCTCACCCATGCCGGCAACCTGAAGGAAGGTCAGACGGTGCCGGTCAGCTTCCGGGAGATCGAGAACCCGATGAGCCTCGCCACCCCGGCCGCGCTGCAGCGCCGGGTGGACTCGATCGGCGCCCTGCCCTTCGTCCGGATCGAGGACGGTGAGGCCGACCAGGCGCCCGGCCGCCGCACCCCGGGCCTCTACTTCGTGGACACCGGCCGCTCCACCACCACCGGCCGCGTGGTGCCCGGCCTGCTGAACGCCATCTGCACCGACGACGGCACCACCCCCCGCGTCTGCGACCCCGCCGGCTCCATCTACCGCCTGACCTGGGCCGACCGCCGCGACCCGACCCGGGGCGGTGAGCTCAAGCTCATCGAGCGCTCGCAGGGCGCCGCCACCGAGTGGGCGTCGCCGGACAACATCGCCACCTCGCCCCGCGGGCTCATGCTGCAGGAGGATCCCGCCTACCCCGGCTTCCAGCGCGCCCCGCGCATCTGGTACCTGGGCTACGACGGGACCCGCGGCCTCAAGCCCGCGCTGGCCGTGGCCGAGGCCACCAACCCCGGCTGCAACGAGTCCATCGGGAGCGGTGCCGCCACCTGCTGGGAGACCAGCGGCATCATCGACGCCTCCGCCTGGCTCGGCGCCGGCAGCTGGCTGTTCGTGACGCAGGCACACGGCCTCCCCTTCACCTTCAACGGCGCCAGCTCCACCGGCGAGAGCGGCCAGCTCCTCTACCTCCGCCTCCCGGGCAGCTGACCGGCAGGGCCCGCGAACGCGAACGGGGCGGCCAGGTGGCCGCCCCGTTTCGTGTTCCACCCCCGCCGGGCGGTTAGCCGGCCGCCTCCAGCCGGTCCCGCGCCCGCAGCGCCTGGTCGGCCTCCCGCAGCATGGCCTCGGTGGTGGGCCAGTCGATGCAGGCATCGGTGATGGACACGCCGTAGGCCAGCTTCCGGGCGTCGTCCCCCAGCTTCTGCGCACCCGCGTGCAGGTGACTCTCCACCATGGCGCCCATGAGGTGCGGGCTTCCCGCCACGAGCTGCCGCACCACGTCGCCAAACACCAGCGGCTGGCGGGTGTGGTCCTTGCTCGAGTTCCCGTGGCTGCAGTCCACCATCACCCGCGCGGGCAACCCGCGCGCCGCACACAACGCGGCCGCCTCCGCCACCGACTCCGCGTCGTAGTTGGTGCGCCCGCCCCCGCCCCGCAGCACGATGTGCCGCTCCGGGTTCCCGGTGGTGTGGACGATGGCGCTGCGGCCTTCATCATCCATGCCCAGGAAGGTGTGCGGGGTACCCGCCGCCTGCATGGCGTCGAGCGCCACCTGCAGGTTGCCGTCGGTGGTGTTCTTGAAGCCGACGGGCATCGAGAGGCCGCTCGCCATCTCCCGGTGCGTCTGTGACTCGGCCGTCCGCGCCCCGATGGCCGTCCACGCCACGAGGTCGGCGATATACTGCGGCACCACCGGGCCCAGCAGCTCGGTGGCCGCCGGCAGCCCGAGTTCGTTGATGTCGAGGAGGAGCTTCCGCGCCAGGCGGAGGCCCGTGGCCATGTCACGGGTGCCGTCGAGGTGCGGGTCGTTGATCAGCCCCTTCCACCCGACGGTGGTCCGCGGCTTCTCGAAGTACACCCGCATCACCAGGCAGAGCGTCCCCTCGACCTCCGCCCGGAGCGCAGCCAGCCGACGGGCATAGGCCAGCGCTGCGGCGGGATCGTGGATGGAACACGGCCCCACCACCACCAGCAGGCGGCGGTCCTCGCCGGACAGGATCTGCCGCACGGCAGTGCGCCCGGCGAGCACCGTGCTCGCCGCACGGCGCGTCAGGGGGAGGTCCCCGATCAGCGTCCTCGGCGCCACCAGGGGCTCGAAGCGGCTGATGTGGACGTTGCTCGTCCCAGGGACGATCGGCTTCATGGACGACACGACGGACCGGACCTGCTGGAAGTGATGAGGAGGCATAAAGATGCAGGCGCGGCTGTGGTCGCGCCAGAGCGGTGCGGCCCGTACCTTCCCTTACCATGCCTGAGTTGCCCGACATCCGGCTCTACCTCTCAGCCCTCGAGACCCGCCTCCCCGGGCGGCGGCTGGAGCGGGTGCGGCTCTTCACTCCCTTCCTGCTGCGCAGCGTGGAACCCCCGCTGGCCGCGGTGGAGGGGCGCGCCATCACCGGCCTCGAGCGGCTCGGCAAGCGAATCGTGGTGGCCCTCGAAGGCGAGCACTTCCTGGTGATCCACCTGATGATCGCCGGACGCTTCCGCTGGCTGAAGGCGGGGGCCAAGCCCCCCGGCAAGCTCGGCCTCGCCGCCTTCGACCTGCCCGACGGCACCCTCGCCCTCACCGAGGCCGGCAGCAAGCGCCGCGCATCCCTTCACGTGGTGGCGGGCCGCGAAAACCTGGCCCCGTTCGATCGCGGCGGCCTGGATGTGGAGGCGGCCACCACCGAGGCGTTCGCCACCCGCCTCCGTGCCCGGAACCACACCCTGAAACGCGCCCTCACCGATCCCACCATCCTCGACGGCATCGGCAACGCCTACTCCGACGAGATCCTCCACCGCGCCCGGCTATCGCCGTTCCTCCAAACCCAGCGCCTCGACGACACTGGCTACGCCCGCCTGCATCACGCCTGCATCACCGTGCTCGCCGAGTGGACCACGCGCCTCCTCGTCGAGTCAGGCGACCGGTTCCCCGAGAGGGTCACGGCCTTCCGCCCCGGCATGGCCGTGCACGGCCGCTACGGTGCGCCCTGCCCCGACTGCGGCACCCCCGTCCAGCGCATCCGCTACGCCGACAACGAGACCAACTACTGCCCCGCCTGCCAGACCGAGGGCCGCCTCCTCGCCGACCGCGGCCTGAGCCGCCTCCTCAAGGACGACTGGCCCCGCACCGTGGAGGAGCTCGAGGAGCTCCGCCGCCCGCCCGGATGAGCACGGCACTCGTCCGCGCCATCGGGCGCTGGAGCCTCGTGGCGCTGATGCTGAACGGCGTCATCGGCAGCAGCGTCTTCGGCCTGCCGTCGGTGCTATGGGGTCGCCTGGGCGCGGCCAGCCCCTGGGCCTGGCTCCTCGCGGCCGTGGCCATCGGGCTCATCGTCGCCTGCTTCGCCGAGGTGGCGAGCCGCTTCGAAGGGGCGGGCGGGCCGTACCTGTATGCGCGGGTCGCCTTCGGGCGGCTGGCCGGCATCGAGATGGGCTGGCTCGCCTACCTGGTGCGCCTGACCGCCTCGGCCACCAACGCCAACCTCTTCGTGATCTACCTGGGCCAGTTCTGGCCCGGCGCGGCGGGACCGGTGGCGTCCCGCGTGGTGCTCGCGCTCGTGATCATCCCGCTGGCATTCGCCAACGTGCGGGGGGTGCGCGGCGGGGCCCGGGTGAGCACGGCGCTGCTCATCGTCAAGCTGCTGCCGCTCGCCACCTTCGCGCTGATGGGGCTGGCGCTGGCCGTGCCGCATCCGGTGGCGCACCCCGCCGCGCCCGTGCCGGCCCTCCACGACTGGCTCGACGTCATCCTGATCCTGATGTTCGCCTACGGCGGGTTCGAGGCGGCCCTGGTCCCGCTCGCCGAGGCCAAGGCACCGCAGCGCGACGCGCCGTTTGCCCTCGGGGTCACCCTGCTCACCTGCGCCCTCCTCTATGGCAGCGCGCAGCTCGTGGTGAACGCCGCCCTCCCCGACCCCGCCGCCGGCGATCGCCCCCTCGCCGCGGCGGCCGGCGCCTTCCTCGGCCCGGCAGGCGCCACGCTGCTGGCGCTCGCGGCCCTCGTCTCGGTCACCGGCTATTTGGCCGGCGCCATGGTGAATGTCCCCCGCCTCACCTTCGCCATGGCCGAACAGGGCGATCTCCCGGCGGCCTTCGCCCGGGTGCACCCGGTGCACCGGACGCCCTGGCTCTCCATCCTCATCTTCGCCGCGCTGGTGTGGTGCCTCGCCGCGTCGAGCGGCTTCCTGCAGAACCTCACCCTCTCCGCCGTCTCGCGCCTCTTCACCTACGGCCTCGTCTCCGCGGCGCTCCCCGTCCTGCGCCGGCGCGAGCACCGCGCCCCCGGGCTCCCCGCCGCCACGCTCCGGCTCCCCGCCGGCCCGCTCGTCGCCCTGCTCGGCTTCCTCACCTCCGGCCTGCTGGCCACCCGCATGAGCGGCCGGGAGCTCGTCGTGATGAGCGTGGTGCTGCTGCTCGGCCTCCTTCACTGGTATCTCCTCGCCCGTCCCAGCGGTGAGACCCGGCTCCCCCGTCAGGCGGAGTGAGCATGCGGCAGGCCCCCGTGTCGTCCTCAGGGCGTTCCCTCGCGTGGACGCCCTCGAGGAGCCGTCATGTGCCGCCGCGCCCGCCTCGCCCGCTGCCTGCTCCCGGCCCTCCTGGGCTGCACCGAGCCCTCGCTCCTCCCACCTTCGGGTGAGGCATTCAGTCCCCCCGCCGCCTATGCGGCCTGGTGGCAGGCCACCGAGGGGTGCAGCGGGCGCACGGGCCGGTTCGCGCGACTCGCGTGGGTGCGCGTCCCCTCCGATCCGCAGGGCCTCTTCACCTGGGACGGGAAGCGCGTGGCCGGCCTCTGGCACTCCCCGCACACCATCTACCTGTCGGACAAGCTCCTCGACCACGAGCCGCTGGTGCGCCACGAGATGCTGCACGACCTGCTGCAGCGCGGCAGCCACCCGGACACCCCGTTCGTGAGCCCCTGCAACCTCCGCTGGCCCGTGCTCATCCCGCTCGACTCCACCCCCTGAAACGCCACGCTCCCCGGCACCACGACGGTGCCGGGGAGCGTGGAGCCGACGGGGGCGTCAGGTGCGGTCCACCGCCCGCTGCCCCCCGAAGCGCTGGACGATCTTGTCGTCGCCGTCGTCGGCGGTGTTGGCCACCGCCATCACCGTCCACATGAGCTCGTCGGTGTCGAGCCCCTCGCCCACGAGCGCGTGGGTGAACAGGATGTCGTTGGTGCCGGGCTCCATCGCGTAGGCGCCGAAGCGCATGCCGAAGTTCTCCTCGAGCAGGTACTGCCGCAGCTCGGGCGTCGGCTCCGCCCCCGTCACCACCCAGCTGAAGGCGCGCACCACCGTGAAGCGCTCGTTGATCGGGTGCACCGACACCGTCACCCATGCCGAGCCCGCCCGGATGCTGAACTGGGGGGCAGTGTCGTTGGCCCGCGCCTGCGCCCCGAACTGCTCCTTGAGGATCGTGGCGACCTTCTCGTACACCTTGGCCTGGTTCTCGTTCTGGAACTGCGGCGGCATCGGCTGCTCCGGATGAGGGTGGGTCAGGGAACGGCTTCGACTATCAGGTCCGCCTGCTGGCGGCGCACCACATACCGCGTGCCGGCCGGGTTGCCGCCCTGGTAGAGCGCGCGCACCAGCGCCGGGCTGATCTCGTGCTCCACCAGGTGCTCCACCGCGCGGGCGTTGGCGTGCGCCTTCCACGCCCCCGCGAGCCAGGTGACGATCGACGCGTCCCAGTCGAGCGTCACCCCGTGCTCGCGGTGCCGCGCCGCCACCTCCGGCAGGAGCCGCGTAGTGATCCAGTCACTCCCGAGGGCCGACGCCGCCGGCGCCTCGTCGAACCAGAAGTCCACCGTGTCCGCCAGTTCCGGCCCGAGCCGCTCGGTGAGGTCCGGCTCACGCTCGTCCCCGTCCACGACCGGTGCCGCGGCGGCAAACCCGATGGTGCCGATCTCCCGGTCCCGTGCCGCGCCGAGCGTCATGAGCACCACGGCGTCGCTCAGGTAGATACGCCGTCCCTGGAAGTCCGTGATCACTCCCTGCGTGATGGCCGGCAGGAAGGCCGCCAGGACCGAGGGATGGCACCGGTCGATCCGGTCGCAGAGCACCACCGACCAGGGCATCTCGGCAAGGGCGTACAGCGCATGCCGGTCCTCGTAGCCCACGTACCCCGCCGGCGAGCCGAGCAGCGCGGTGAGGCTCGCATCATCCTGGAACCGCGCAAAGTCGATCCGCACCACCCGCCGGGCGTCGCCGTACAGCCCCTCCGCGATCACTTCGGCGAGTGCAGGCGCGTGCTCGTGCATCTCGCCACCCAGCGCCACCACGGCGTTGGGGCGCGCCGCCCGGAGGTCCAGCCCGCGGCTCGTCACCTCGAGGCGACCCACCAGCCGCTCAGCCGAGTCATCATCGAGGAGCTGCTCCTGCACCAGCCGGTCCCGCAGCGACGCCAGCCGCGCCCGCTCGAGCGACGGCAGCCCGAGCATCCGCTTCACCACCGCCTCGGCCTCCACCCGGGTCACCGCCGTGAGGCCGCGGCTCACCCCGTGCGCCACCGCCTGGTCCAGCAGGTCCACGGCCTTGTCGGGGAAATGGCGGTTGGGCATGAACTGCCGCGCCACGTCCACGATCCAGCGCAGGACCTCATCGCCCACGGTGAGGCCGCGGCCGCGCGTCAGGTCGTCCCGGACCACCTTGAGCACCTCGAGGGTGCGCTCCGGCGTCAGCTCGGCGATGCGCACCGGCTGGAAGCGCCGCTCCAGCGCCCGGTCGTGCTCGATGAACCGCCGGTACTCCTCGTCGGTGGTGGCCCCGATGCAGGCGATCTCCCCGCGTGCCAGCGCCGGCTTGAGCATGCTCGAGAGGTCGCCCGTTCCCTCCCGGCCCCCCGCCCCCATGATGGCGTGCACCTCGTCGATGAACAGCACGATCCCGTCCTGCTTGGCCTCGGCCAGGATGGCGCCCACCCGCTTGTCGAGCTCGCCCACGATCCCGGCCCCGGCCACCAGCGCCGACGGCTGGAGACCGAAGAGCCGGACCCCCTGGAGCGGCGCCGGCACCTGTCCCCCCGCAATGCGCTGGGCGATCCCCTCGACGATGGCGGTCTTGCCGGTGCCCGCCGCGCCCACCAGCAGGGGGTTCCGCTTGGTGCGGCGGCAGAGCGTCTCGATGATGGTCTCGATCTCGGTGTCGCGCCCCACGCAGGAGGGGAGCTTCCCGTCGCGCGCGGCCTGCGTCAGGTCGCGGCCAAAGCGCTCCAGCGTGGGGGTGGGCTGCAGGGTGCGGATGCCGGCCAGCGGCGGGGCGGCCGGCGCATCCGGGGCCCGCTTGTCTGCCTCACTCGGCGGCGCGGGCGCAGTAGCGGTCGGCGGAGCCGATACCTGGTAGGTTACCGGATGCCCGGACGCCCGCAGCACTGCGGCAAGGATGTCCCGCTCACCCACCATCCCCTTCCCTAGCCCCCGGGCAATGGCCGAGGCCTCGCGCTCGAGCGTCGAGGAGGGATACGGCTCGGCCCCCTGCGCTGCTGTTCGGGCCGACTGCTTGGCCGCCGCAAGGTCCAGTCCTGGGGAGAGCGTCGCTACCATGGGGGCGTACCGCTCCAGGAAGAGCAGGAGCCAGTCCGGGAGCCCGACGGCCGGACGGTCGCCAAATTCGCGGAGCAACCGGGCTGCCCCGGCGGTAAGGGGCAGGTCAGCAGGAACCGGTGTCGTCATCGGTCTGGGGAAGCGGATGCGGGTTGGGGCGGCGGGCGCCGCCCCAGTGAGTATTCATCGCGGGGCAGGACCCCGCAACCACGCCTGCCCCCCGCTCCCGTACATCCCCCAAAGCCACTGCGGCCCGGGCAGGAGCCCGGGCCGCAGTGGATTGCCATCGATTCAGCAAAGCTCCCGAGGCAGGACTCGAACCTGCGACCCGCTGATTAACAGTCAGCTGCTCTACCAACTGAGCTACTCGGGAAGGCGCGAGAGAATAGCCACACCATCCCCGAAGTGCAAGCCAGAGCGCAGGCAAGCCGTTTGAGAGACAGTAAAATGACACCATAACACATTCATGGCGCCACTAGGCATGCCGAACTAGGCTGAACCTGCCGATCCAGGCCCAAATGGCCAGCGGCGACCCCATCGCACGTCACTTCCGGGCGACACCCTCAAGCACAACCGATAGCGGGACTTACAGGCGCTGCGAGCACACGCTCACATTCAAGTAATAGCGAGCGAGCGCTCACATTTGCCAACCATTGGAGCAAGCCAATTTCCCGCTCTTGTGGCTGCTGCCCAAATGGCACCTAAGTCAATGTGGAAAATGCCTTTACACGTTCGGGCAGTACCGGAAACGCCGCGCGCTCCTACCTTTTGCGCCATGCCGTTACTTCCCCTCATTGGCCACGACGCGGCCAAGGCGCAGGTCCAGAAGAGCCTGGCAGAGGGGCGGCTCCCTCAGATGCTCCTGCTGGTAGGGCCGACGGGGATCGGCAAGCAGCGGTTTGCGTTGTGGCTGGCTCAGGCACTGTTCTGTGAGGGAGCCGACCGGCCGTGCGGTAAGTGCCGTAGCTGCATGCAGGTGGCGGGCCTGTCGCACCCGGACCTGCATTGGTTCATGCCCGTGCCGAGGCCCAAGGCCAGCGAGCCGGACAAGCAGGTGGAGGAACTGGCGGAGACCATCGGGGCGGTCATCGAGGAGCGGCGGAGCCAGCCGCTCTGGCAACCGGTGGACGGGCTGGCCGGGCATTTCGTGGCCACGGCCCGGCTGCTCCAGCGGCGGGCGGCGCTGACGCCGGTCCAGGGCAGGCGGAAGGTGTTCCTGCTGGCCGAGGCCGACCGGCTGGTGCCGCAGGAGTCGAGTCCGGAGGCGGCCAACGCCCTGCTCAAGCTGCTGGAGGAGCCGCCGGCGGACAGCACCTTCCTCCTGACCGTGACGGATGCCAACCGGCTGTTGCCGACCATCCGCTCCCGGCTGATCCCCCTCCGGCTCGGCCGGCTGCCGGATGGGGAGGTGGAACGGTTTCTGGCCGCCCACGCCGGCGCGAGCGGGATGGCGCTGGCGCGGATGGTGAGTGCCGGGGAGGGCTCGATTGGCCGGGCGCTGGCCGCCGGGGATGACTCGGCCAAGGCCTCCCGGGCGGTGGACGAGCTTCTGAAGGCGGTGGCCAGTGGCCCTGCCGGCCGGGCCGAGCGGGCCCTGAGGCAGGGGCCGTGGGCGGCGCGCGGAGACTTCACCGCGATGCTGGACGCCCTGGCCGAGACGCTGGCCGACGCCGCCAGGCAGGCCGCGGGAGGCCGGGCCCGGCGGTCGTTGCCCGAGGCGCTGAGCCGGCCGCACTCCGTTGGCGCGCTGGTGACGGCGCAGGAGAAGGTGGCCCGCGCGCGGGAGGCCGCGCAGGGCAACGTGAACCCCCAGCTCCTGCTGATGGCGCTGGCGGACGACCTGGCGGAGGTGTTGTGAGCCTGAGCCACGTGGACGACAAGGGCCGGGCCCGCATGGTGGACGTGGGCGGGAAGCCCGTCACCCAACGTACCGCGGTGGCCGAAGGCCAGGTGCGGATGAGCGCCGAGGCCTTTGCGCTGGTCCGCGAGAACGCCATCGCCAAGGGCGACGTGCTGCGGATCGCGGAAGTGGCGGGCACCATGGGCGGCAAGCAGACGGGAACGCTGATCCCGCTCTGTCACCCGCTGGCGCTCGACGCGCTGACGGTGGAGTGCGAAGCGGATGCCGAGCTTCCCGGCGTCCGGGTCAGGGCCACGGCCGCGGTGACGAGCCGCACCGGGGTGGAGATGGAAGCGCTGACGGCGGTCGCGGTCGCCTGCCTCACCGTCTACGACATGGTGAAGGCGGTGGATCGCGGGATGACCATCGACGGCATCCGCCTGGTCGCCAAGACCGGCGGTACCAAGGGTGACTGGGCAGCCGCGCGGTAAGCGGTCCCGTCGCCCCTACTAGGGAGGTTGCATGAGTATCGAAGAACCCGATCCGACCGGTCGCGCGGGGTGGACCCGGCGCCTGCTCGCCAAGGGCGCTGCCCTGCTCGTGGCCACGCTCATCGTGAGCGCCCTGGCCGGCTCGAGCGCGCGGGTGCGCGCCTCGAACGAGCCCGCGGCTCCCACGATCGGGATGGTGGCGGACGAGGTGCGGAACCTGGCCCGCCGCCTGGAAACCACCAAGGGTGAGCTCGCCATGGCGCGCGCCCAGGTGGATCGCGCCAACAACATCATCCGCTACTCGAGCCAGTACCAGGTCCCGGCGGACCTCGCCGCGGCGATCTACGACATCGCCCTGAGCGAGGGGATCGACACCGACGTGGCATTCCGGCTGGTGAAGGTGGAGAGCCAGTTCAAGCCCAAGGCCCTCTCGGGCAAGGGCGCCATTGGCTACGCGCAGGTGCAGCTGCCCACGGCGCGGTTCTACGAACCGGGCCTCTCGGAGGAGCAGCTCTACCAGCGCGACGTGAACCTGCGCATCGGGTTCCGCTTCCTCCGCGACCTGCTGCGCCGCTACGATGGCGACTTCCAGCTGGCGCTGGTGGCCTACAACCGCGGCCCGGGCCGGGTGGAGGAGATCCTGCTCCAGGGCGGCGATCCGTCGAACGGCTACGCGGAAGCCGTGCTCAAGGGCACCCGCCACGCGCCGGGCGCCGTGGTCGAGTAGGCACCGCACCTCCCGAACGGCCGACGGGCCGCC